>NZ_KV805764.1:6956-42857 GCF_001811625.1 Globicatella sp. HMSC072A10
AAGACGCAGGTTGAGGCCACTCAACCACTGCGTTTTTATTTATCACACAATAACTTGACTGAATTTATCAAGTTTTGCCCAACCTCAACAATTATACAAATTTTTCACGCTATTTAGTGAGCAGTTCTGTTAGGTAAAACACTATTGTTTTATTCAACACATAATAAACATCCATCATAAATCTATCATTATAATCTTTACTAACTTAGAATTAAACTTTTTGTGCCACTCTTTATTTGATTTCATGCACAACTACGCTATTAACAGCTATCCCTCTTTTTGAAAACTAATCGACAATTTCTAATTTAAAGGCTTGCCATGGTTTTAAATAATCCAATAAAGCAACTGCTTCTGGTAATATTTCAGCGACGACATTAGCTTTATCACTTACTTCAAAGACTTTCAACGCTATTTGTAATTCACCTTTATAACGTGTATACAAATCATTATCAATAATAATCGAACCACGTTGAACGATTTTCACTTGGTATCGAGGTACAACTGACTGGTCAACAAATTTTATCCTTGTCGTGGTCGAACGAATGACATAATCCGAGATATCCCCACGATAAATATGTGGTTCTTCAATAATTTGACGCTCAATCGCTGTTAATTTTAGAATAGGTTTAACTGGAATCACCATTACCTCTTCATTTAAACGTTGGGTCAATTTTTGAAGTTCAGCTTCATTAATAAATTGATTCGCAATTAAAATATTATCTATTTGTTCGGTCGCAATTAATAACGCTGCTTGTAATTCAATGGGTAAGTGACGATGATCTTCAACAGTACAAAGACCCTCTGATAAAGGCCATGGCCCTTCGGTTGCAGTTTGCGCATTGACAAAGGCCGCAGTCTCAATGCCTGCCTCCTTAAATAATCGGTTCATCTTTTCGAAATGTGCTACGGATAAACCGGTAAATTCATGGGGATAAAAGTTATGGCAAGCAATGATATTCTCTAAATTTGCCTCAGCTTCAATTAATTTGTTTAATAAAGTAGCGTCCGTACTCATATTTAACTCTATCTTAATTTCATATGGATTCTTAGTTAATTCCACAATGGCGTTAATATCTAATGCTTCATCTAAGCGAAGACCCTTTAAACCAAATTGATGCGCTTTTTCGATTAAATCTTGATCCCACCCTGCTTGTTTCACAAAAGCAGGGCTTATATCAGCAATTACTTTTAAATCCAATTGATTGGCATAAGCAATAGTTTCTTGATATTTATCAAAAGTTGACGTGTCATCCGTTTCTAATTGAAGTAAACTCATAAAAATTCTAGTTGCACCATACTTTTTTAATAAATCCATAAATTGTTTCGTTTTTTTAACCGTATGATTTTCCGGATATATAGAAAAACCAAAGTTTACCACGCTAACGCCCCTCTCTAACGTTCAAAGCCATTTTGTTCGCTTAATTGTTTGAACCAGTAACCAGATTTTTTGATAGTTCGATCTTGTGTTACTAAATCTAATTCTATTAAGCCATATCGATTCTTATAAGCATTGAGCCAACTCCAACAATCAATAAAAGTCCATAACATATAGCCATGGCAATTTGCACCTTCTTCGATAGCACGATGTAATTCAATTAAATGATTTTCAATGAATTCAATACGATAATCGTCTTGAATCATACCATCTACCTTGAATTTTTCTTCGCCTTCAACGCCCATTCCATTTTCCGTTAAAATCCAGTCGATATTACCATAATTTTCTTTTAAATTAATCGCAATATCATAAATACCTGGTTCATAAATTTCCCAACCACGATGTGGATTAATTTTTTTACCTGGCATATCATACCCTTGGAAATAATAGTTAGGCATAAATGGTTGGCTCTCATCCCATGGTGTCGTGCGCGCTTGAACTCTTAGTGGTTGGTAATAATTCACGCCTAAGAAATCAACTGTATGTTCTTTAATAATAGCCAATTCATCATTAGTATAATCTGGAGTTAAACCATGTTTCTTAATAATTTCAACAAGTTCTCGTGGATACTCACCTAAAACCGATGGATCTAAGAAACTCTTTGTTTGGAATAATTCTGCTATACGGGCAGCTTTTACATCCTCTTCAGATTGACTGCGTGGATAAGCAGGAGTTAAATTTAATACGACACAAATTTTATGATCAGGATTCGTCTCATGGCAAGCTTTAACGGCTAATGCGCTAGCTAATTGCGTATTATAGGCTACTTGTACCGCTGCTTTCGCATCTACTTTTCCAGGATAGTGATGGTTACCTAAATAACCACATTCCACTGGTACAATCGGTTCATTGAAGGTAATCCAAGTATCCACCAAATCGCCAAATAATTCGAAACACATTCTAGCATAATTTTCATACGCATCAACCGTTTCTTTTGTTTCCCAACCACCTTTTTCTTGTAAAGCATAAGGGATATCAAAATGATAAAGATTGACTATTGGTTTAACGCCCGTTTCATTTATCCGTTTAAAGACATCACGATAGAAATCGACTGCTTTACGATTAACCTCACCGACGCCATCAGGAATTAAGCGAGACCATTGAATCGATGGACGGAAAATGGTATGTCCTGTCGCTTTAAGCAATTCGATATCACTTTTGTAGTTAGTATAGAATGTAGAGGTTTGACTTGGACCAACTTGATTATAGAAACGCTCAGGTTCAATACTAAACCAATAATCCCAATTACTCATTCCTTTACCATCACCAGGAACAGTCCCTTCGCTTTGGGGTCCAGAAGTAGAACTTCCCCATAAAAATCCTTCAGGAAATTGATAAAACTTTTTCTCTTTAGTCATGTTTTTGCTCCTTTATTTTTTATATTTTCAATACTTTCTTTAAATTGTGGTAAATATGATTCATGAGCCAATAATAGCTCATTTAAAACAACTTGTGTTCTGGCATCATTGGCAATTAAAGGATGAATCATAAATGCTTGCAGGGCTAAATCATAAGAACCCGTCATTGCCGCTTCAACAGTTAACATTTCCATTTGTTTCATCATTTGTAGATACCCTTTAACAAATGGTGATACCGTTGGTACTGCTAATGGAATCGGACCGTTTGCTGTAATGATGGTTGAGATTTCCACCACACAATCCTTTGGTAAATACTCTATTACCCCTCGGTTTATTGTTGAAACTGTAAATTGTTCATGGGTGTCGTTAACAATCGCGACAATTAATTGACAAGCAATGTCACTATAATAAGCACCCCCTCGTAACTCTAATTGTTTAGGCTTTTCATCGGTATGAGTATCCCTGTAAACAGCAAATAACTCTTCTTCAATTCTTTTTACTTCTTCACCACGTGCAGTTCCTTCTTTAAAATGTTGAACACTATCTTCTAACATTTCAGTTTCAATAAAGTAATAACGGTGATAATCACATGGTAATAAGCGAAGACTTCTTAAAAGTTCAATGGGAAAATCAAGACTGGTAATATTTTTTACACCTTGTACTTTATCTTCTCGATCTATCCCATATAGTTTTTCAATCACTTCATCAGTTCGATTATGACCTTCATGATCCCACACTTCATGAAAATGAAAATGATTGAGACCTACATGTCTTAATATTAATTGTTTATCTTCTAGGCCCAAAACTTCCGATGCAGCTTTTTGTTGACCAATCGGAATATTACAAACTCCAATCGTCTTAACCCATCCAAGATGATTAATCAAAGCTTCTGTGACTATCCCAGCAGGATTAGTGAAATTAATTAGCCACGCATCAGGACATAAAGCTTTCATATCTTCAATAATTGGCTTATAAGCTTCAATTGTACGAAATGCTTTAAAAATACCACCCGCACCATTAGTCTCTTGACCTAACATGCCATGTTTAAGTGGAATTGATTCATCTAATATACGCGCATCTAATTGTCCGACTCTAAATTGCGAGGTCACAAAATCAGCATTCTTCAGTGCTTCACGGCGGTTTAAGGTGCCGTAGATTTTCCAATCTAATCCTGCTTTTTTTACCATTCTTTTCGCTAAATCTACGATGGTAGTTAATTTTTCTTGTCCTAATTCAACATCGACAAACCACCATTCACTGATTTGCAGTTTCGATTGCCTTAAAATCATGCCTTCAACCAATTCCGGTGTATAACTAGAGCCACCACCAATTGTCACTAATTTAATGCTCTTCAATTTACCACTCCTTTCAATCTTATTATAGTGAACGCTTACTACAATGTAAATGATTTCATAGACTCCCTTTTTCCTTAGCGATACGGAAGTACTCTTGACATGCTCCTTCTGATTTTCTTAATAAATGTGAGGTGTCTTAATAGAGATTGGCGGTTTAAGACAGAGAAATTTCCTGTAAAAAAAAGACCATGTAGAAACATTGATTTCTACACAGTCTCAAAATGTTATTTATTTTATCGCTTTTAACGAATTTCTAATCCATCAATTTGATTAAGGGCTTCAGTAATATTAGCCATTGCGGCATTAATTTCCTCATCCGTTAAAGTTTTCTCTGGGTTTTGGAAGGTTAAGTGATAAGCTAATGACTGGTTGTCTTCTCCAATTTTAGCATCGACAAAGCGGTCAAATAATTCAACTGAACGTAAATATTGGCCACCTTTTTCATTAATTAGATCGACTAATTCTTGTTGGATAATCGATTTTGGTACTAATAAAGCTAAGTCACGTGACGTTGAAGGATACTTCGGAATCATCGTTTGCACTAAAGCTGGACGGTCATAAGCTAATACTTGATCAAAGTTTATTTCCGCAAAGAATGTCTCATCTGGTAAATCATGGTCTTTGGCTACTTTAGGATGGACTTGACCAAAGAAACCAATGACTTCACCATCTAATAAGATGTTTGCGGTACGACCCGGATGCATGACGGCATAAGCTTGGGTTGCTTGATATGTTATCTTGTCAGTTAAGCGAATCGCTTCGAAATAACTTTCAATGATTCCCTTTAAGTCATAAAAATCATAATTCGCTGCATCTTGATACCAAGCATTTGTGGCATTTTGTCCTGCAACTAAGATACCAAAGCGCTCTTCTTCTTTTGGTTGAACATTATCGCCTTGTCCATAAAAGGCTTTACCAATTTCATAAAAGGCTAATGGTTTATTTTGACGCGCTTGGTTATATTTCGCAATTTCCATTAGCGCTGGGAATAAACTTTGACGTAATACTGAACGATCTTCACTCATTGGTAAGGCTAATTTGACGAATGGTTGGTCACCATGTAATAATTCAGCTTCTTTTGGTGAGGTTAAGACATAACTAATCACTTGGTTCAAGCCTAAACCTTCAGCAATCGCACGTGTTTGACGGACTAATTTTTGTTTTGAATTTAAGCGTCCTGGTGTACTTGGTACTGTTGGTAAGGTTACCGGAATATTATCATATCCATAAATACGAGCGATTTCTTCTAAGACATCTGCTTCAATCGCAATATCCCAACGACGTGGTGGCACTGAGACTGTAAAGTCATGTTCATGAATTGAGACTTCAAATCCTAAACGATCAAAAATAGTTTGTAATTCATCATTGGTAATCTCAATGCCTATTCTTTTTTCAATCGCTGATAAAGGAACTGTCACTTGTTTATTTTCAACCGTTAAGGTATTTACTTCCTTAACACCTAAGGTATTTACTTCCTTAACACCTGGTTCAACGACGCCTTCACCTAATTCAGCCATCATTTGGGCTGCAGCCGTTCCTGCTTCATCAATCGTTGCTAAATTAATGCCTTTTTCAAAGCGCGTACTTGATTCAGAACGTAAATTAAATTTAGACGCTGTTTTACGGACATTTAAGCGGTCAAAGACAGCTGTTTCTAATAAGACCGTCGTGGTTTTATCAGTTACTTCGGAATCCATTCCACCCATTACACCCGCTAAAGCCACAGGAATTTCACCGGCTTTAATCATCACATCATGTGTCGATAGAGTACGTTCAACCCCATCTAAAGTCGTGAAAGTCTCTCCTTCATTGGCTGCTGCTACCGAAATAGCTTTAGAAGCTAGCGTATCATAGTCAAAGGCATGCATTGGTTGACCATATAATAATAAGAAATAATTCGTAATATCGACGATATTATTTAATGGACGAATACCCGCTTTCATCAAGCGCATTTGTAACCATAATGGACTTTCTTTTACCGTCACATTTTTAATCACTCGTAACTGATAGCGTGGTGATAAAGCAGCGTCTGCTACCGTTACTGAGACCGCCTCTAATAATTCTGCGTTATCAGCAAAATCTGGCGCTTCTGGTTGCGTCATCGTAGGTTTTTGATTAATAACTGCTCCTACTTCATACGCTGAGCCACGCATTGATAAAGCATCCGCACGGTTAGGTGTTATAGATAATTCTAAAATTGGATCGTCTAATTGTAAATAGTCAATCACACTTTGCCCCACTGGCGCATCTTGTGGTAATAGATAAATGCCATCTGCGTATTTTTTAGGAATGACACTATCAGAAAAGCCTAATTCTTGCAATGAACATAACATTCCTTCTGATACTTCACCACGTAGTTTACTTTTCTTAATATTGAAATCACCCGGTAAAACAGCACCAATCATCGCAACTATCACTTTTGCTCCCGCATGCACATTCGGCGCTCCGCAAACAATTTGTAATAACGCGTCTTGCCCTACCTCTACTTTCGTTAAATGAAGGTGGTCACTATCGGGATGGTCGACACATTCTACAACTTCTCCCACCACTAAGTTCGATAAGTTAGCACCATAATTTTCTACGCCTTCAATCTCAATACCAGTACGAGACATTTTATCAGCCAGTTCATCCGCCTTAATTTTTGATAAATCGACAAAATCGTTTAACCATTCATATGATAAAAACATTAATTTTGACCTCCTTTGAATTGATCTGAGAAACGTAAATCATTTTGATAGAAATGACGAATATCATCCACATTATATTTCAACATTGCCACACGATCTGGTCCTAAACCAAAAGCGAATCCTGAGTATTTACTTGAATCAATACCGGCCATTTCTAAGACATTGGGATGGACAATCCCGGCACCTAATATTTCAATCCAACCGGTTTGTTTACAGACTGAACAACCTTTGCCACCACATTTAAAACATGACACATCCACTTCGACCGAAGGTTCAGTAAATGGGAAATAACTTGGACGTAAACGAATTTCACGTTCTTCGCCAAATAATTTTTGAGCAAATTGTAATAGCGTGCCTTTTAAATCAGCTAGTGTAATCTCTTTGTCTACTACTAATCCTTCGATTTGATGAAATTGGTGAGAGTGCGTCGCATCATCACTATCACGACGGAATACTTTACCGGGACTAATCATTTTTAATGGACCGTCTTTTTCAAAATCATGTTTTTCCATCGTACGAGCTTGTACAGGAGAGGTATGCGTACGCAATAATACTTCCTCTGAAATATAAAACGTGTCTTGCATATCACGAGCAGGATGTCCTTTTGGTAAGTTCATCATTTCAAAGTTATAGTGATCTAATTCAACTTCAGGTCCTTCAATTACTTGATACCCCATACCGATGAATAAATCTTCAATTTCTTCCATGGTTTGCGTAATGATATGGCGACTACCTAACGCTTGTTTTCTACCTGGTAACGTAATATCAAGCGTTTCTTCTGCTAATTTAATTTCTAACTCTCGAGCTTCAATACGTGCTTTTGAGACTTCAATCGTTGATTCAATTTTTTGCTTGAACTCATTCATATGTTGACCTAGTTCACGACGACTGTCATTATCTAAGTCACGCATTACTTTAGCAAGATCCGCAATAACCCCTTTTTTTCCAGTATATTTCACTCTTAATGTGTTTAATACTTTCATTGAATCAACTTGTTCTAATTCACCTGATGCTTCTTGCATGAGGACTTGAATCTTATCTAATGTTTCTTGTAATTTTGAACTCATAGCTTACTCCTTTTTAAAATTAATGACAAAAAAATAGCCTCCCCCAAAAAAGGGACGCATGACCGTGGTACCACCCTTGTTCCAAAGATTTAAACAGTCTAATCTTTGACACTTGGCATCTGTAACCGAGATGTAGCGGGTTCTTTTTCAAAAGTTATACTTTCTTAACAGAACGACTCCGAAAGCGAAAGTCTCTTGCGGCTTATATGATTTAGTTTCAGTCACGCTAAATCTCCCTGATAACGGCACAATCGACATTTTTCATCATAGTCTTCTAAAAGGTATTATAGCAAGAATTCTAAGGACTTTCAAATCAATCTCAATAGAAACTTAGGGAAGATTCGTAAGTAACAGTTTTTTAGAGTGAATTAGTTAGAGGCATGGTGAATAATTGAAACATTCGCTTTAATTTCATCTGTATATTTTAAGGCGCATCAATATATACGGGATTCTTCAATAACCTAGTGCGCATTTCTTTAACGACGGACTATGAATTGCTCCAAAAACTGATAGCTCATTTTTCTTGTAAACAAGTGCGTATTGCTCTGATAAATGACTGTGCATTTATTTTGTAACCAAATGCTCATCATTCTAATAACAGATTGCGCACTTATCTTGTAGCCAAATGCACGTTGATTCAATAACTCGCACCGATACCACCAATGCTAAAGTATATACTAGAAATGTTGTTTCTCCAATCAAAAGAACCTCGTTAAGATTTCCTTGAACATCACCCCATTAGTCGGTATATAAAAAGAGACTTATAAGAAGCTCGTGCTTAAGCGTGTTAAGCTTTGACTCCTTATAAATCTCTCTTTCTTTATCAATAATGGTTTACTCTTTTATAACCGCTGCCTCGTTCTTACCTTCAAATAATGATTTTTTCTTTGCTAAATAAATCATCCACAAAAATATCAAGGGAAAGATAATACTTGAAAAAATACCGACTCGTAAATTACCACCTGACCAAGCAGCTACCTGACCAATTAATCCAGGACCTACCGTACAACCTAAATCGCCAATTAAAGCTAACATCCCAAACATAATCGGTCCCCCGGTTAATCCTTTACCTGCAAGACTATACGTTCCCGGCCATAATATACCAACCGCTCCTCCGTACATTGCACTGCCTAATAAGCTAATCCATGGCCAGTCAAATATCGACATCACTAAAATACTCATGGTTAGGGTTATCAAACTAATCATAATGAATTTTAAAATGGAAAGATTATGTTTTCCTAAGCCAAAATAAATCCGAAACAAGCCCATCATCACCGCAAAAGAAAGCGGTCCGGCTAAATCTCCCACGGCTTTAGAAAAGCCGACAGTTTTCTCCATATAAAGGGATAACCATTGGCTCAGTGCCATCTCACTAGCACCGGCACAAAACATCATCATCGAAAAAATCCAGAAAGCTTGATTGGTTAATAATCCCATCATACTGCCACCATCAGCAGTTCCTTCGATGATCGTTGGTAATGGCACAAAAATGAATAAAATCATATTAAGTAACGGAATAATACACCAGAAAAATGTCAGAACGCGCCACTGTTCAATGCCGACAAAGTAAAAGTAACTCATCGCAATAATCGTGACGGCGACAAAGCCCCAACTATAAAACGAATGCATCAAGCTCATCATTCGTTCATTATTATCAGTTGGAATTTCCTCTAAGATAGGATTACTAACCACCTCAATCAAGCCGCCTCCTGCACTATATAAAGCGGTAGCAATCACCAAGCCAATATACGGATTACTTACTATCATATTCGGCAAAAGTGCCATCGCAGCAAAACCTAATACCGCTAATAAATGGGCCAATATAGCCACCCAACGATAACCAATCCATTTAATAATGGGGATGGATAATGCATCTGCCATTAATTGCACTAAAAAATTTAAGGAAACTAATGCCGTTATTTGGACTAAATCAACTGAAAATTCATTTTGAAATTGTACAAATAATAAGGGCACATAATTAATCACCATCGATTGCACAACATAAGCCATAAAACAAGCAATGATGGAATGACGATATGTTAATCTACTCACTTTCAGATACCTCATCTATTAATTCATTTGTCATTAAATACGTTAATTCTTTTTGGGAGATGGATTTCAAAGCTAATAAATCAGGCATGGTCCACTCATACGGTTGAAAACTATAAACTGTCTTAAATTCATATGATTTAAAGCTCGCTGTTTTATCTTCAAAAATATTTAAGTTAAAGTTTTCAGTGACACCAGCTAATGTTAAAGTATAGAGTTGAGTACGTTCATTAAAGGCAATATCAAAATCGGTTAATTTCTTGGTCACCATCGTAGTCGCGACACCTAGGTCTTTGACCATTTTAGGTAAATCGCGATTAATATCAAGTCCCTCAATCGTTGCTAAGCGTGTGCGATCAATTTGTTGGTTGACTAAAGCTCCAAAAGCGAGACCACTAGGTTGCGAACTTAACTCTAACTTTTGCATCGCACTAGCTTCTGTTTCATTAATCGTGACATCCGTTGTCAATTTTAAATTTACGTTTTTAGTATCACTAAAAATCACTTCCGGGATTGCCATTCTTTCCAAACTCAACGTATAGATCGGATTGATATAGTAAATACTCTCTTCAGGAACTTGAGCTAATTTGTTCATATTAGGTAATAATAGAAACGCATCATTCAAACTCGTCAATTGATCAAAGCCTATTAGTTGACTTTGTTCGAATTCAACGACGGGGGAATCAATTGAAGCCATCACCAAAGCATCATCTCGCTTAAAGTAAGGTTGACTGAAATAATCAAGCGAGTTAAGCCAATCTAAAGTGGTGACATAAGCATACTTAAAATGATCATAAGCATATAGACGAACATGATAATGATTAGGATTTGACAGTCGATCATAGAAATCATAGTCAATAATCGCATTGCCGGTTGTGGTATTACCTAAAACTGTCACCTCAACCGTTTTTTCATTACTTCTTTGATTCACTAATTTTAATTGCATTTTAAAGCTCGGAACCTCTTTTAATGCTTCAAGTTGCTGAGTTAAGCTTTCTAATTTCGAAGGTTCAACTTCTGTCACTTCACTTCGCAAAAGACTCTCTTCTGTTGGTTCTAGAGTGGATTGAGCTGAACTAATGGGTGATAAAATGAGTGAACTCATCACGCCCATTAATGTTAAATATTTGAGTTTCATTTTACACCATCCTTCCCTTTTCAAAAAATCACTCCAACTCTTCTTAATTTCCCCCAAAAAATTATTATTTACGACTTTTACAATTATTAAGTATAGCACAAAATTTCGTCATTGTGAGTGAAAACCTATTCTTAGAAATATTAATAATTAATTAAAAAGAATATGATATTCGTACTGAAATTATCTAAAAAAGTAGATATAACACGGTTATTAATCGCTGAACCTTTTTCCGACATCAAAAAAGATACTTAACACATTTGACAAATTCTTAATATCATGCTATTTTTAATATTGTTTCCTGCGGTAGTGGCGGAATGGCAGACGCGCCATCTTGAGGGGGTGGTGAGTGTATACTCGTGTGGGTTCAAATCCCATCTACCGCATTTTAAATAGAATAAATTAATCATCTTATAACTAAGAGGCCGTAAATCACTTAGATTTGTACGATCTCTTTTTTTTATCAAAAATTAGCCATTCTATACTTTTTGGTGTGGGGAACAGAGTCATTTCTGTTGACCCATACCATTTGACAAAGAGCCGATTTTCCTAAAGAGAATTACAAGCATAAAAAAAGCCCACTAAGTGGGCTCAGACTAGTCTTTATTAGATTCATAGGGAGATAAAATCTAATAACTGTATTATAGCAGACTTTTTTTCCTAAGACAATACCTCTGCACTATTAGTTATACAATATTATAAAAAAGTTACCCATGTTAAACATTAAGCATGACAAACCGTGCAGTTCTCGGTAATGGAGTGTCTCGTGGCCAAACAATCCATGATGCTCCAACCACTTTCATCATTAGTTTATATTCTCTTAATTGTTTCTAATAGCACTTCTATAATCACAACTATGAATTGACTCTTCTCGACATAGAATATCACTTAAAATCATTATTTTTTTAATAAATCCGTTATCTCAATTTGACGTTCACAATTACTAATCGAGTCCCCTGTTATAATCACTTGTCCCACAATGTCATGAGCTTCATGACCCAAAGGATTAAATAAAGCAAATCCCCAATCGGTCCGCATCATATATTGTGTTAGCACACTATCAAGATTTAAATAAGGTACTTGTAATGAAATTGCTGCCTTACTTCTTAGACGTATTTCCGGTAGTGGTAATCCTAACACCGCACGGACCGTTGCCTCATAATGATTCACTGACATTGATCCAATTGTAAATAATGCTTCATCAGAAAGACCGATTCTAGCATCATTGACATAGACGACTCCCGCAGTCGTAATTAACAATTCCATTGTAATGGAACCAATTAAGCCCAATGCATCAGCAATCACGTGTCCAATTCGATTTATTTCTGCTTCAATCGCCGAATGCAAGCTCACCGGATAACGCACTTGCGTTCCACCATCAATACCCGCTTCAATAATTTCAAAAATCGGGTAAACTAACATTTCTCCACGTTCATTACGCACGATCGTTAAGGAGGCTTTCTTCTCAGATGGAATCCAAGCTTCTAAAATACAAGTACTTTCCTCAATTTTAGTTTCCGCTTGAGGATAATCTTGTTCACTATAAATAATAACCGATTGTTCTGAATTAGGTAAATGTCGGTTGGTTGATTTTAAAATACAAGGAAAGCCAATATATTCTACCGCTTCTTTTATATCAGCTATTGATGTTACCAATGAAAACGGCGCTACTAATAATTGCAATGAATCTAAATACGCTTTTTCTAATAATCGATCCGTCGTAATGGAAATTAAGTCTTCTGACATCGTAACATCCGTAATTTCTTTTAAAATTTGATAATCCTGACTGGATAAAATGCCTGTATCGGTAATAATCGTATCTACCCGTCCGGCAAAATGTCTTAAAGCCAGTTCATCATACGTTTCGGCAATGGTTTGCCAGGAAGCAAATTGTTTAACCGGATTGTCTGGAGTCAAAACCAAACTACCTACTCGGTATCCTAATCGACCCGCTTCTTGTGCTAATATAGCTGCAGATAAACTAGAACCAATAATTCCCACTGTTTCACCTGGATAATGTTTTCTTGGCATATTGTCCCTCCTTTCATCCATTTCACTCTTACTATCTTATCATATATTGGCAATAATTCCGATATGTTTTAGTCTTCTTTTCTTTACATTTTATTAACAATGAAAAATGAGCACAGTGAGGGATCATCAACTGACAGTTGGTCCCTAACTGTGCTCCTAATTATTTTTTTAATGGTGTCTTTATTTAATAGTAATGTTAGAAACCCATGTGACACCTATTGTTTCAATAAGATAGTATCAAATCATGGATTGAGATTAAATTGCCATCACCAAAATCATTCAGGTCCTTACGATGATTCAGCTTTCCTAAAAACGGCTGCCATCACATTCCAATACTTTTCAAATACATCGGCCATACCATTTGGTAATTTTCAACTATCATCAAACATCACATTCAGCTAGGTGACAAAAAAACATGCTAATGACTAAGTTTGTTTAAATTCATTAGCACGATCATTTATTGTTCAGTGGTAGTTTCTCCATTAGGCTGATTATATTGGTAGAGATTCCATTCCTCCATCATCGCAATTAATTTATCTGCATAATCAGGGTCGGTAGCATAACCTGAGTTTTGCAAACCACGTGCTTGCTCTTCAGGGGTAGTTCCATTTTTAACTGCAGCATACTGGTCAGCATTCCAAGTCGTACCATGAATCAATAAGCGAGCATGGGCCTCCATTGAAGCCGCCCAATTAGGATAAACCTTAAAGCGTTCGGTGCTCTCAATCCATTTATTGTCAACATATTCTGCTGTAGGTAAATCCACACCATCAGGATCACTCGCGTCCGTTTTAACACCAAATAAATTATAATAATCTGACGCTAACCCACTCTGGCCAAATTCTGATTCTAACATCGCTTGTGCCATTGAAACACTCGCAAAAATACCATATTGACGTTGTAACTTTTGGGCAATTGGTGAAATTTCTTCCACAAAAGCCAATCTTGTTTGATAGTCAATATTTTCAATTGGGGGTTCAACATAAATCGTATCACGTGATTTCTGCCACTGAGAGACGAATAGAGTGAGCAATACCAATAGTATAATCACAAAAAACGTGATGATACCTAATTTTTCAAAAAACACACGTCTTAAATCGTGAAATTGTTTTTGTTTCGTCGATTTTCTTTTAGTTGGCTTACGTCGTGTTGTTTTTCGCTTTTTTGCCGGCTTTCTAGCCGTTGTTTTTTTCTTGGTCTTCCTCTCTACCATCTCAACACCCCCATTGAATTATTCGTCTTCTTTTAATTTTTCTCTTTCACTTTCAAACCAGTCGAGTAATTTTATTTCATCGGTTTCAATCTGTTGACGAATAATACCTGGTAAACGCAGTTCAATAATATCATTGTAACCCCAAAAATTATAATCTGCAATCAACTGTAAAATCGTCATATTGGATTTACGAGAACTTTTATCTTCATTCGCATCTGATTGATGCCATTCTAAACGTACCATGCCGTGACGAACCCATTTTTTAGCTATTTCATATTTTAAAAATAAATATTCTTTCACTGGCTCAGCCATAATATCCGGTACAATCTCTGCATTACGCACTACTTTTTGAACGAGCATCCATTCATAATCTGTGAACAATGTAGATAATATCATAATATTTTCATATTTCAAACCCTGTTCACCTTTTTTCCATCGATCCCAACTTTGAGGTGAAATTCCTAATTGTTCAGAATAAAAAGCTTTTTCACTCACATATTTCTCTTTTATCGCATGAACAACAATCGCAATTAATGCTGGATTCATAAAATATCACTCCTTACGTGTATTATATTTTTATTATACACTTATTACGTGATGTTGTAAATGTTTGTATTTTAAATTTATTTCGTATATTATAAAAAGAAATAAGAGAAGGGATTCGAGTTTATGGTAAATAAGTCTCCATTTAAAATAGGTTGGCGGACCATCAAAACGGTTGTAGGAGTATTTATTATCTTATTACTCTTCCATTGGTTGGACCGTTCACCTGCAGCATTAGCCTGTTTAGCTTGTGTTTTTGCGATGCAAGAAGATATCTCCACCTCCATTACTTTTGGGCGTTATCGAATTGTTGGTAATACGCTAGGCGCTCTGATTGCTGCCTTGGTGGTTCAAATTGAATTAATCTTTGGCATCGAACATCCTTATGTTCATATTATAGCTGTTTCGCTAGGTGTGTTACTGGTCATTGTTTCGTGTAATGTACTGAATAGTGATAAAAGTATTGTTAATTCTTGCGCCACTTACTTCGTCGTCTTGCTGACGATTTCGAGTAGTCAATTAGTCAGTTATACCGTTGATCGTATTACAGATTGCTTGATTGGTGTGATTGTCGCTATAATCGTCAATTACCTACTCCCCGGTTCAAAACTTAAACCTACTGAATCAGAGAACATTTAATACTAAATAAAATATATCGCAATCGCAATAATAATTATATTGAACTAAGGTCTGATATTTCACTATTTATCGTTTCATGATGCGAGTTAAACAGTTGAATTAAAAAATCTCAAAGTAGTAGTTAGAGTTGGCATTACCAGTAGATTTGACGATAAATTTTAGTTGTGCACAGAAAGTCACTTAACGATAAAATAGCTTTTGCTATAACATTTGTCAAGCACTTAAAGATATTTCCGCACATAAAAAACGAGCTAGAAGAAAGAGTTTGTTACACTCTACTTCATTAGCTCGTTTTTCTTTAAACTCAAGTGCGGCAAGGCATAATCTTGATTAATTCAGTCAAGTTTATTGCTCGTTAATAAAAGCGCAATGGTTGAGTGGTCTCAATACGCGTCTTTCGACTTGTTTGAGGCCTACTCAACAAAGACTTGTTTAAGACCTACTCAACTGTGCGGGGGTGGACAGACGAAGCGAAAATTATTTAATTTTCTACTTCTGGCCCACTCCAACCTTTAAAATATTTTTACTAATTATCAACTAAATGATATTACTCCGCATAATAGAATTTATTAGATCCATCTTCATCTTGGAACCAATTGATATTACGGTAACCACCAGTATTTGGATCGTATACTGAATCAGGCATACCGTCACCATTAAGGTCTTCCCCATATTGGAATCCTGGCGCTTCAGTTTGTTCAACCACTGGTGCTTCAGTGACTGGCTCAACATATTCTTCCTCAGGAACTTCTTCAACCACTGGTTCTTCAACTGGTGCTTCTTCGGTTGTTTCTTCTTCAGATGGAATTTCACCAGTCATGAAATAAGAAACTAACTGACGAATTGAGTTCGCAATACTTGAGACAGTTGTGTCAGTATCTTTTGGATTCGCCACATTCGTCACCACTAAGTATTGGCCATCTTCTGTTTCTAAAATACCGGCATATCCTTGGCTCGTTGAATCAACATCATTTGAAGCAATTTCATAGCGACGATTCACGCCTTCGAATCCATCTGGATATTTACGCGTAATCGGTGTTTCTAATAACATCTCTTTAAATTTCGCATCTAATTCTTCAGACACTAATTGATTATTAGCTAATTTCTCTAATAACAATAATAAATCTTGTGCATTGGTAACCGTTCCTGTTATATGACCTTCGTCATTGACATTTAATAACTCTGTCACTTTGGTAGCAAAGTAATGGTTCTTAGATAACCATAAGTTAAAGTCATTAGGACCACCTGTTGCTTGAATCAAATGGTTCATAGCAGAAGCATCTTGTTGTTGAATCACTTCAATCATTAATGCTTCGATTGTAAATTCAGTATTTTCTTCTGCAGATGCAATGGCACCGTTATCCCCTTCAGCTTTTAGATCATCTAATACTTTCACTTTAGTTTCAAGGTCAATTTCACCCTCATTTATCGCTGTTAATGTACGGTTTAAAATGAACCAAGAGAATAATTGTGAGGCATCAAATGAAGAATCAGCATAAATATAAGGTGAGTCTTCCCCATTTTTCTTAAAGGCTGCTGAAAGAGTGCCTGTTTCTGATAAATTATCCGTTAAAATTTGATTGAAGTTTTCAAACTTTTCGCCATCAACTGTTGTTTTTGGTAATTCAACATCAAGTGATTTATCAATATTTAATGAATCTGATTGTACTTTCACAACTTGTTTTGGTTGCTCAGACGCAATCACTTGCATCGCTGGATTATTGAAAGTAATTTTTAATTGTTTACCTTCTTGAACAAGTGAATAATCTTGAATTTCTTGAATTTCGCCATCGATATCAACTGAGATATTTAAATCTTCACGTTTAATTTCTTTTTGGTCATCCGCTAACTCTAACTCAATTTCGGTCAATGGATATTGGTCTAAGTTCACCGCGCTTTTCGCTACTATCGCATTTTCTGTTTGATTAGGTTGGTCCCCATCAACAGATTCATCTTCTTTAGTGGTTTCACCTTCTTGAGTAGTTTCACTCTCTTTAGTAGAATCCTCTTCTTTTGTACTGTCATCAGCTTTATCGGTTTCTCCTGTTTGAGAATTGTTTGCTGATAAATTACTTTCATCAGTCGAGTTAGGATTGTTTTCATTACTTTCGGTTGACACTACTTGCTCACTTGTAGAAGGTTGGTTTTGGTTACCAAAGCCATATTTTTCCCATAATTGTTTCCCATATTTAGGGCCAAAGGCAATTAATAGGAATAATAAGAATATAACTAACAATAATTTAATAATATTCCAAAGGAAACCTAAGACACTACCACGTCGTTTGGTCTTTGGAATCACTTCAGAATCTTCAATATAACGCTCTAATTCGTCATCACTTACTCGACTTGAACGGGCACGCAACGCATCATCAGTAGTGGCAAATTGAGGCTCTTCTCGATTATCAAGACGACTATCGATGGTGCGATGAACGCGTGTCTCTTCAAGATTATCTCTATTATCTACTCTTCCAAGAACACGTGTCTCTTCAAAATCATCGACATGACTTTGTCCAGCCGCTACACCAGCAGCTACTTCATCGGTAGTTTTAATATCTTTTAATTCATCTCTTTGAGGTTCTGGTTTAGCATGTACGTGCGTCGATTCTGATCCATCAAATTGATGACCACAATAAGCACATCTTGTCTTAGAACGCACTTGTTTACCACAATTTGGACATTTCATATTATTCCCCCTAAATAAATATTCTCACTGATTATTATAACATAATGAGTACTTTAATGTCATTCACAAGCCCACAACCATTTCATTACAAAGTAGTATCAAACGAGCCTGTTACTCGATAATCGAATGGAACAAGAACCTGATGACTTCACAATATATTCGAAATCAGCGCCACGTCTTTTAAACAGAATACTGACATCATACGCTACAGCCATTCTTATAGAATCACTTTTTATATTGATTTAAAAAGGTGTGCAAGTACAGAGTCATTCCTGTTCACCCACACCAAAAAGTATAGAGCAAAAAAGCCAGCCTCGTTGAACAGGCTGACTCCATTTTAATTATAAGTTATTACCGAAATTTTGACTGTAAGCTGCTTCAAACTGACGAGCTAATAAATCAATATCACCCGCACCCATAAATAATAAGACTTCATCTTTATAGTCCATTAATGGCGATAGGTGTTGAGCAGAAATGATTTCTACATTACCATCAATTTTATTAGCCAAATCTTGAATGCTGACTGTTCCATCAATTTCACGTGCAGAATGGAAAATATCCACTAAGTGCACTTCGTCTGCCATATTTAAAGCCCGCGCAAAATCATCTAATAAAGCTACCGTACGGGTAAAAGTATGCGGTTGGAAAACAGCCACTACTTTATGATTAGGATATTTTTGTTTTGCTGCATCGATGGTTGCGATAATTTCAGATGGATGGTGAGCATAATCATCAATGATTGTTAAATCATGTAATTGTTTCACTGAGAAACGACGTTTTACCCCACCAAAAGTAGCGATATTTTGAGCAATGTCTTCCGCTTTAAATCCTTCTAATGTTAAAACCGCAATCACTGCCAATGCGTTTAAAATATTATGTTGGCCATAAGTCGGAATTGAAAAATGTCCTAAAAATTCACCTTGACGATAAACATCAAAATTTGCACCTTCGGTTGTTTTTTCAATATTTTGTGCATAAAAATCATTCGTGTCTGATAAACCATAATAGTATACCGGCACATTCGCTTTTAAACTTGGTAAGTATTGGTCTTCACCCCAAGCCACGATACCTTTTTTGGCTTGGCTCGCAAATGTTTGGAACGCTTCAAAGACATCTTCTATTGAATGATAATAGTCTGGATGATCAAAATCAATATTGGTAATGATCGCATAGTCCGGTTGATAAGCTAAGAAATGGCGACGATATTCACACGCTTCTAAAGCAAAGTACTCAGCTGATAAACTACCAAAGCCAGTACCATCACCGATTAAATAATTAATGGGTGCTAAATGTTTTAATGTATGAGATAACATGCCTGTAGTAGACGTTTTACCATGCGATCCTGTAACCGCAATACTCGTAAAATGATTAATTAAACTACCTAAAAAGTCATGATAACGATAGATTGGTAAATTTAATTCACGTGCTTTTACTAATTCAGGATGATCATCTCCGAAAGCATTCCCCGCAATGATGGTTAAACCTTCATGAATATTATCGGGGTTAAATTCCATCATTTTAATGTGTTTTTTCTCTAATTCTTGTTGCGTGAAAAAGTATTTAGAAATGTCGCTACCTTGTACCTTAAAGCCACTATCATGGATAATTAAAGCCAGTGCACTCATCCCTGAACCTTTTATTCCTACAAAATGATAAATTGTATCATGTGTTAACATGTTAGTTCTCCTTACTATATTCAAATAACAAATAACTTGATTTTTCTTTAGTTAAACGCACCGCTACTTCGCGAATCTTGGAAGCTTCAATTGACTTGGCTTCACTTTGTGCTAGTGTTTCGACTGGTATTGATGCGTCAGCCCTACTCTTACTTAGCGCTATGGGTTGTTCTGTTAAAGCTGGTTGATACCGTTTTGATTTAAAACGCTCGCTAAGTTGATAGGTGGTTGCTTCTGCTGCCGCTTCAGGTTCACTGTCTGCGACTTGTTGATTTAAAAATACTTTGTCTGACGAATCCGAATGTTGTTGCTTTAAAAATGGAACCGAATAACGTTCCTTCCCATTGACGGATTGGTGTGATTGAGCATTTTCTATTCTAGCATTTAATTGTTGACGGTCAACCGGTGGTGCTAAATCTTCGCGTTGATCCATACTTCGAACTTTCTTAGGTAACTCATAATACAGAGGTTCATCTTGTTTATCAGCAGTTTGGCTCCGAGTGGTGTCAAAGATACGTTTACTACCATCACGATCAGTTAAACGATTAAAACGACGATTTTTATTCGATTGATGTTGACGCTTATTGAATGCTGGTCCATCATATTTACTCACGTCGCTCACCTCTTTTAATAGATTCTATAATACTATGCGTAATATTCTACCACTTCAGATAATGGAGTGCCAATTTTTAAATCTTTGGCTAATTCCCAAATACCTGGATAATCTTCAATATGAGTTAGCTCTAATTCACGGGTAGAACATACCATCCCATTACTTACAACTCCACGCAATTCACCCGGCCAGATAATCAAACCACTTGGCATCACTGCACCCGGTAACGCTACTAAGACATTCAATCCCTTAGATATATTACGCGCACCACACACAATTTGCAAGACTTTATCGTCAGAAACACGAATTTGCGTCACACTTAAATGATCACTATCTTCATGTGGACGACATTCTTCTACATGACCAACCACAAATTTGGGTGAATTATCGACTTCGATTGTTAAATCAAATCCTGCTGCCGCAATCATTTCATTAACTTGTTTCACTTGTTCAGTAGATAAAGCCAAAGCACCATTACCTTCAAGACCTAATTTTTCTGCCACATTGAATAGATTGACAGAAACTGCTTCGTCGGTATCTTCATCATAAATAACGGTGACATTCTCTTTAGTCGCTGTTTTTACTTTATCATCCGCGACATTGCCACTTGTCAATAATAAAACATCGCCAATACCTTCGTTATTATAAAATGCTAACCACATATTTTTTCGCTCCTATGCTTGTTCTTTAATTGAATTTAATGTTGTGCTATCAAAGCTTGTTACGATTTGATGTAACATTTCTTTCGCTGCTTCATAATCTGAAATTCTAAATAAGGTTTGATGTCCATGAATATAACGTCCTGGAACACCAATCACACCACTTGGGACACCGTCATTCATCACATGAGCAGCACCTGCATCCGTTCCCCCTTTAGAGAAGAAGTATTGATACGGGATACCATGTGTTTCTGCTGTATCTAAAATATAATCTCTTAAACCTTTATGCGTAATATGACCCGGATCTTGCATTCTTAATAAGAAGCCGTCGCCTAAACGACCCTCTACATCTTTTTTACCATCCATATCACCCGCTGGTGAACAATCTACAGCTAAGAATAAATCTGGTTTAAATTGATGAACTGCACCTTTAATTCCACGCAAACCGACCTCTTCTTGAACGCTTGCGCCAGCAATCAAAGTGGAATTCAATTTTTGGTCTTTAACTGCTTGCAATGTTTCTAACATAACCGCACAACCATAGCGATTGTCCCACGCTTTCGCAATAACGCCTAATCTATTCGCCGTTTTAACAGTTTCCACTTGAGGCACAATCGAATCCCCTGGTCGAACGCCATACTCTAATGCTTCTTCACGAGAGGTAAATCCAGCATCAAATAATATATCTTCTGCTTTGACCGTTTTATTTTCGCCATTGCTACCACGTAATAAATGAGGGGCAACTGAAGAAGAAATACAAACATAATCTCCTTTCTTCGTTTGAAGAGTAAAACGTTGGGCTGAAATACTATATGGATTCCAACCACCAATCGGAATGACTGCAAATAAACCATTTTCAGTAATACGGCTAACCATAAAGCCTACTTCATCCATATGTGCCGCAATCATTAATCGAGGGGCATTTTCAGTTTGACTTTGTTTAATACCAAAAATATTACCTAATGGAGATTGATGAATTTCATCAACTAATGGCGTCATATGCTCTCTTAAATATGCGCGCACACGACCCTCATTACCAGAAATCCCTTGTAATTCCGTTAATTCTTTAATCAACTTAAATGATGTTTCGTTCATTGAAATTCGCTCCATTCTAAATTTCTATCTAATATATTGTGGCACAAAATACCCTTAAAATCAAACCTTAATCACGATGTTAACACGCTTTTCTACATAGTAAAATCGGATGTTTTTCACAATCAAATAATAGTACAATCAATATATCCATTGTGTTATAATGGAAATACTACGCAAGAAAGCAGTCTTTTTGTGTTAATTTTTTCTTTAAGGAGGAATTAAAATGAGCCAAAATAAAAACAATACTTTAGCTGGATTATTATTACTCGCAACAGGTCTGGTAGTAGGGGCAGCAGGTGCGCTTTTCTATCGTGAGAACCAACCTAAAAAAGCGAATCTTGTCTTAGAAGAAGTAAAAGCATTATTCCAAAATCAAGGGACGATTACTGGTTCTTGGATTGATTATGAACCCGTAGAATATGAAGTTTTTGAAAGCAAACCTCTCGTCTATCTTGGTGGTATTTCACGTCAAGAAGGTGATGAAATTTTCACTTACAATTTTATCGCTGACGCTTTCACAGGAGAAATTTTGGATATTTATGACTATCAAGCTTAATTTTGCTTGACCACGCCAAAGACTTTGGTAAAATGGTTACTGTATGATTTTTTGAAAGGAGGTAAAAAATGGCGTTTGATGGACGTAACGAGTGGCGAATGTTACCACTAAAAGGCTCATCTGGAGAAGCTTTTATGGGGATTAAAGATGATGAGAAAGTATTTTTCAAACGCAATTCCTCACCTTTCATTCCTTCTCTTTCAGCAGAAGGTTTAGCTCCCAAATTAATGTGGACTCAAAGAACTTACTCAGGGGATTTATTAACTGCTCAAGAGTGGAAAAATGCAAAACAGTTAACAAGAGAAAATATGCATAATTTGGACGTTATCGATTTAATCAAACAAATTCATCAGTCCGAGCATTTATTAATTTTACTAAGACGGGTACAAAGTAATGCTTTCAAACCTTTAGACTTTATTGATCTGTATTTTGAAAGCTTGCCCCCTTCCTTAACGCAACACCGATTTTTTAATGAAGTCATCCGCTTTTTAGAAGACTCAGTAGACGATGATTTCTATCAATGTCGTTATACTGTTTGTCATGGCGATTTAAATCATAATAACTTCATGATTGATGAAGATCAAAAATTATTTTTAGTCGACTGGGAAGGCGTTAAAATTGCCGACCCAATTAGCGACCTTACTTGGTTCTTACTTCAATATTTTCAACCAAGCGAATGGATGGATTGGTTTGATCGCTATCAGTTTGAATTTGATAACTCTTTTTACAAACGCGTTAAATGGTATAGCCTAATGAACTGTCTCTTATTAATTAAGCAATATACATTAGAAAATCGACCACAACAAGTGAACCAATTTATTTTATTATTACGAAATATTTATCAATCAGAAGATCAAGCAAAAGGAGGCTTTTATGCGCCTTAGAAATAAACCATGGGCCCAAGACAAATTAGATGCCCATCCAGAATATGTCCCACAAGAAGCAGAACAATTTCGCGGAAAATGGCAAACTCGCTTTGAAAAAACACAACCCTTGCATATTGAAGTTGGTTCTGGAAAAGGACGTTTTATCGTTGAGATGGCCAAAGCTCACCCAGAAATTAATTATATTAGTATCGAAATTCAAACCAGCGTCATTGTGAGTGTGCTTGAATTACAATTAGAAGCGCAATTACCTAATTTACAAATCTTACATGCCGATGGCCGTAACTTAAATCAGTACTTTGAACCTGGTGAAGTCAGTCGAATCTATTTAAACTTTTCTGATCCTTGGCCAAAGAAACGACATGAGAAACGCCGTCTAACCTCCGCCGATTTTATTAAACAATATGAAGAAATTTTAGTAGCGGATGGTGAAATTCATTTTAAAACCGATAACCAAGGATTATTTGAATATACGCTCTACTCTTTCTCACAATATGGTATTAAATTAAAACAAGTCTGGTTAGACTTACATCATTCAGACTTTGAAGGTAATATCATGACCGAATATGAAGAAAAATTTTCAAGCAAAGGCAATCGCATCTATCGTTTAGAAGCTTACTTTGAAAATGAACCAACCCAATCAAAATAAACCAACGCACGACGGCAACCTCAACAGGTTTTAGTCGTGCGTTTTTGCTTTCGTTATCTCGTTGTAGTTAAGTCTTTCTCAATTTGTTGGATGTTGAACGAACTAGTCCAGCCTTCATAGGTCAATCGCTTGTTAGATAGCAACGCTATTTTGTACCCGACCTAATCCTGGTTGTTTGCATAAAAAACCCTAACAAGCGCGAGGGAATGATCCTCCTTCAACGTTTGTTAGGGTTATAATGCAATTTAGTGATGCATCTCAATATTTAATTAGTCATTTAAAAGACGTGAGGTTTCTTTACGAGATAAATATTTACTACGCTTAGGAATAATCAAGCCTTGATTGATGCGCGCCATTAAAATTAAGACTACCGCAGCAATCACTGTTGTAGCTAACCAACCACCCCATAATGGTAATTGATTTAAAGCCAATCCATCCACTGCTGGCAATACCATTGGGATGATAACATAACGTAATGCAAAATAAACCAGTGAAACCAATAAGCTAGCCGTTACGATATTTAAATAAGTCGAAGATAAACGACGATTATTCAATGTTTTTTGCGTATATTTCGCAAATAAACCTGCAATTCCGGCTGATAATAATGGGGTAACTTCCGTTAAAATCTTAGTTATCCAATCCCATTCAGGACGGCTTAATATTAAATTAATGGCACCTGCAATCGCTGCAAAGACAATTGCTGTTGCAGAACCATGGCGCAGACCTAGCCAGATTAATGGTACTAAGCCAATGGCTAATGTCACTCCTAAGATTTCTGTTGATTGCCATTCAAAGCCAATCGCACGCCACAAAACTACCAATGCTGTTGCGATTAATCCATCCATTAATAAACGAGTGGTTCTTTTATTCATTCCAACACCTTCCCTTATTCTTCAGGTTGATAACTTGAAGCTTCCATAATAATTGGTAAGACTACCGGACGGCGCTTCGTTTCTTGATATAAATATTTACCAATTTGCTCGCGTAAATCTTGTTTTAATTCATTCCATTCAAAGTCTTCGCTCGCTAAATGTTTATCCAAAATATCTAAAGTCATTGTTGAACACATTTGTAAGATTTCAATGTTTTCTTTAACATAGATAAACCCTCGAGAAGTAATTTGTGGTCCAACTAACACACGACCTAAGCGACGTGAAATAGTTGCGACAATCACAAAAATACCTTCTTCACTTAAAATGCGACGATCACGTAAGACTACACTTCCGATATCACCAACGCCAATGCCATCAACTAAGACATCACCCGCTTCTACTTGTTGCGTAATTTGGAAACGTCCTTTATACAATTCAATCACATCGCCAACTGCTGGTAAAATCAGTTGATCGTCTTGATACCCCAATTGTTTGGCTACATTCGCATGAGCATGTTGCATGCGATACTCACCATTAACCGGGATAATATATTTAGGCTTTAAGAAACTCATCATTAACTTTAAATCATTACGACTTGCATGACCACTAATAACAACCTTATCGGTAATTTCTTCAACGGTCGCGCCACAACGATAGACACTATCTTTAATACGAGCCATTGTTGTTTCAAAGGCTAATGAAGGTGTTGAAGCGATATACACTAAATCACCTTGTTTAATTTTAACTTGACGGTGATGGCCTAAAGCCATTAATTCGATGGCTTTTAATGGTTCACCTACATCGCCAGTCTCTAAAATTAACACTTCATCGTCCGGTGTTTTATCTAGTCGCTTAATTTGACCTAAAACACGTTTACTTGGAATTGAAATCTTCCCTAATTCAATCGCTAAATCGACAATGTCATATAATTCTTGACCGGAGAAGAAAATCGTACGATTTGAACGATAAGCGGCTTCCAATAATTGTTGAATCCGTGAAATATTACTACCTACACTCGCTACAATGACACGTCCTGGTGCATTCGTAAAAGTTTCCGTTAATTCTTCAACGACCTTATGGTCACTAATGCTATCAAAACTTGATTCCGCATTGGCAGAATCACTTAATAAAGCTAAAACTCCTTCTTCACCAATATCAGTCAAACGACCAAACTCAGTTCGATACATTGGACTAGCGGCTGGATCAAAACGGAAATCTCCAGTATAAACAATTTGTCCCTCATCGGTATGAATCACAATCCCCACCGAATCAGGAATCGTATGGGTCGTTCTAAAGAAACTAACCTTTGCGTCTTCAAACTCAATTTCAGTCTTCTCATCAATTTGAAAAAAGCTATCTAAACGATCAGCCAAGCCACGTGCTTTCGCTGAGATAGAAGCAATCCCAATCGTAAATTCAGTCCCAAAAACAGGTACATCTATTTCATCTAATAAATACGGTAATGCTCCTACGGCATCGGCATGTCCATGGGTTAAGAAAATGCCTACCACCCGATCTTTATTGTCAATTAAATATGAAAAGTCAGGAATAACAAAATCAATCCCCAATAATTCTTCTTCAGGATAAACTAACCCGCAATCTAAGACGAAAATCGAATGATTCACCTCAACTGCGTATAAGTTTTTCCCCTCTTCTCGAACCCCACCTAAGGGTATAATTTTTATTTTACTCATTTTACACCTCGAAATATATTTTAACTGTCTAACTCATAGAATGGGCAATTAGTAGAAATTTGAATGATTTTCGCTTCGTCTGCCAACCTCGCACAGTCGGGAGTAGTAAAGAAGTAGAAAAACGATTGAATTTCGCTTCGTCTTATGCCCACTTTCTAAGGACATCATTTAAGACCACTCAACCACTGCACTTTTAATTATCGAGCAATCACTGGATTGCATTTATACTCAATCTCTTTGAGACGCAGTTAATACCACTCAATCACTGCACTGTACGATAAAAAGATGGAACTAAACGAAATTTTTAAAGTTTATGCCCAGTCCTAGTTATTTAAAATTATAACACATTTATCCTACTGATAGTAATAAGTTATGTAATAAAACAGTAAATATATAAAAAAGCATTTGTGAAAACGATATTATCTTCATGATTTTTACTGAGCAGTTTCCTTTAAGGAATAATCAGTCTTTGTTACAATTAATGAGACAATAGGAATAATTACATATTAATCAAATAATCGTCACTATCAGATGTTTTTCCACAATCTTAATTGTTATCGTATCACAATCTAAAAAATTAACGAAAAGAGGCCATTAGTATGACCTATTTATTACTATTTTTAGAAGGTATCTTAACCTTCATTTCCCCCTGTTTGTTACCGATGATTCCTTTATATTTAGCCTATTTTACTGCTCAAGATGAATCCAAATCAACATTTAAAGAAGCATTAAAATTTGTCTTAGGCTTTTCTGTCGTTTTTATCGCGATGAGTGTTTTCGTTAGTACAATTGGCAAATTTATTATTATTAACCGCCAAACAATTCAAGTGGTGACTGGACTGCTATTAGTCTTACTAGGTATTGACCAGCTGCTAGGTCATCGTTTTTCACAAAAAATATTTAAGGGGATGCAAACCAATCGACTGCCACTCAATCCCTTTATTTTTGGAATGTTATTTGCAGTAAGTTGGACGCCTTGCGTCGGTGTCTATTTAGCGTCGGCTATGGCCTTAGCTCTCAATGCCGACCATCAAATAGAAGCGGTACTGCGTATGATGACTTATGCCTTAGGTTTAGGAATTCCTTTTATTTTAAGCGCACTATTTATTAATGAAAGTAAAGATGTCTTACAACAAATCAAAAAACATACTCATCTTATTCAAACCATCTCAGCCATACTATTAATTGGCTTTGGCTTATTAATCGCAACGGGCTATATTTATCAAATTTTACCGGTCTAATAGGAGGAACAATCTATGAAACGTCTTACCATTTTAGGACTTAGTTTAGTTTTCATTTTTATCTTAGCTTTTACTTTACAACAACAATTATCAAGTTCACCCAAAACAGAGTCGTCACTTACTTCTAGCCAAGAAACAGCATCTGAAACTGACCAATCTGTGAGCAATCAAGCAATATCTGACAATAATGAACAGTCTACTATTGACGCAACCAATAATGAAACTGATCAAAATTCTACTGTAGCTGACTCAAATGAAAATAATGAAGCTACAACC
Organism: Globicatella sp. HMSC072A10; assembly: GCF_001811625.1. Lineage (NCBI taxonomy): Bacteria > Bacillati > Bacillota > Bacilli > Lactobacillales > Aerococcaceae > Globicatella > Globicatella sp. HMSC072A10. Next base: position 35,367 of record NZ_KV805764.1, read on the forward strand.
GAATTAGTCACTTATCATTCTAATCCTGATCAAACAACTCAAGAGTTGCCGATGATTGAGACCACTCTGGAAACAACCACTATTGCTGAAATGGCTCAAGAAAAAAATCTAATTAATACCGATTTACCAGAAACCGTTATTATTGATCAAAATGACCAAAAATATTCCTTGTATCGCTTACTCGATCGCCCGACTATTATCAATGTTTGGGCCAGTTGGTGCCCTCCTTGCCGTGAGGAAATGCCCTACTTCCAAAAACAGTACGACTTACATCATGAAGACATTCAATTTATCATGTTAAATGCAACGCTATCGCGACCAAGCGAAACTGAAGAAGCAGCTAAAGAATATTTAAAAGAATTCAACTACACTATGCCAATTTATTATGACTTAGGATTTAATAATCAAGTCAAACTCGAAACTGCCATCTTACCGTATACGATTGTCATCCATGCGGATGGTAGCTTTGACCGTTACCCTGGCCAAATGAGTGAAGAACAATTAATCGAAATTATTGATGGTTTACTTGCGGAATAAACGGAAGTAAAGAACGACAGGTAAACTATCGATGCATTTTTAATCCGTCTGCCCTTCTCTATACACTTGGAAGTTAGCCAGAGTAGAAAATCGCATGATTCTTGCTTCATCTGAGCTCCCCGTACAGTTTGGGTATAGACAATTGGACAATGCACGCTTCGTCTGACCTCCCCATGTAGTTTGGGAGTAGATAATCGGACAATGCACGCTGCGTCTGACCTTCTTGAAAAGTGAAATAGTCTCAAACAAGTCATTAAGATGCCGTTTGAGACCACACAATCACTATAATATAATATATACAGATAAAACCACACAAAATTTTTACCAGCCACTGTGAAAATACTAAAATAGTGCTGGTGATATTTTCTACTAACACTAAAAATTAAAAACATTCGCAAAGAAATACAGGCTGAAATTCGTATTACATAACGGATTTTAGCCTGTATCTTTACTTTTTTCTCATACTATATGTTTAGCGAATCCCCACAATAAATAGCCTTTCTCTTGTGGGGTTACACTAAATATTGTAGCGCCTTTAAAATTCTAGCACCTACATTATTTATTTTCTTTTAACAATGCTTCAAATTCATTTAAGCGTTGCTCAAAGACATCTAAAGCAGCATCGATATAGTCACTTTGTGTCATATCTAAACCAGCTGTTTTAATAATGTCAATTGGGTATTGGCTACGACCAGCTTTTAAGTAACCTAAATATTTATCCAATGCGCCCTCTTGTCCTTCTAAAATCGCTTTTGAAAAGGCCGTTGCAGCAGAAAATCCTGTTGCATATTGGAACACATAATAATTATAGTAGAAATGAGGGATACGACTCCATTCTAAAGCAATCTCAGAATCAGAGTTCACAGCCTCACCATAGTATTTACGGTTTAATTCACGATAATTATCTGATAAAAATTGTTGAGTTAAAGGTTGACCGGCGGCATCAGATTGATACATAAAATGCTCAAATTCAGCAAATTGAGTTTGACGATATACAGTCCCTTTCATACCATCTAAGAAATGATTGATAATATATAATCTTACTTGTGGATCTTCATATTTTTCTAATAAATAAGCGGTTAATAAGTTTTCATTAGTAGTCGAAGCAATTTCCGCTAAGAAAATAGAATAGCTACCATAAGTATAGGGTTGATTTTTATGTGTTAAATAACTATGGGCACTATGTCCTAACTCATGTACTAAAGTATATAACCAGTTGACATTATCTTGCCAGTTCATTAGGATATAAGGTTTCGAATCATAAGTCCCTGAAGAATAAGCGCCTGAACGTTTGCCTTTATTTTCATATAAGTCAATCCAACGATCTTCAAAAGCTTCACGCATAATCGCTAAATATTCTTCTCCTAATGGTGCTAACGCTTCTAAAGTAATTGATTTTGCTTCTTCATAAGTCATCTTAATCGGTGCATCGCCTAATAAAGGTGTGTACATATCGTACATTTCTAAATCTTCTAGACCTAATAACTCTTTACGTAAACCAACATAACGATGTAATAAGTCTAAACGTTTATTAACAGTGTCCACTAAAGTATCATAGACCGATTCTGGAATATTATTAGTAAATAAAGCTGCTTGACGTGCTGATTCAAATTTATGCACTTTAGCATCATAATTATTCACTTTAATATTCGTTGATAAAATAGAAGCCATCGTATTTTTAAATTGATCGTAAACTGAGTAGAATTTTTCAAAAGTCTCTTTACGCACACGACGGTCAGAACTTTCTAAAAATTTACTATATAAAGAATGCGTTAATTGAACTTCTTTGCCTTCTTCATCCTTAATGGTTGGAAATACTAAATCCGCATTGTTTAATAAACCAAAAGTATTGCTTGCCCCTTGGAATACTTCACTTGCTTGAGCTAATAATAACTCTTGTTCTTGTGGTAAAACATGCGCGCGACCACGACCCATATTATCTAAATGTTGTTGATAATGTTTTAAACGATCATTTTCGTCGATAAATTGAGTTAAGGTAGCTTCAGGAATGGTATTCAATTCTGGTTCGAAATAAGCGACTGTTTCCCCAAATTGACCATATAATTGAGTTGCTTTGGCATACATTTCTTGATAGGTGCTGTTAGTAGCATCTTGGTCATTTTTTAAGTGTGCATAAACATACACATTAGACATTTTACGCGCTGCTTCGCCAATTAAATCTAAGGCATCTGCTAATACTTCTGGCCCTTCTGCTAATTTTCCACTAAATTCAGCTAATTTGGGAAACATGGCTTTGACTGCTTCAGCATCCGCTTCTTGCGCCGCGTCATCAGCATACATGCTTGTTAAATCCCAGGTATATAATTCATTCATCTCTTCACGTGACTTTAATGTTGACACTTGAATTCCTCCTTATATTTCACATGGTTAAATTTTATCACATTGACCTTTTACTTTCCAATGATAGTGTCATTTTTTCTCATATAAAAAAGCAAACAATGATATAAAGCGGAACAAATGTCTTCCAATGGTGATCGTTGGATTAAGGGTAAAGTCGCTAATCTAATCTTCTTTTCATTCACTAATGCGATTAAAATTTGATGAATCGTCATTACCGTTATCGGTCGCTTTGCTCGTTGCAACCGTGCACACACTAAAGAGAGAACCATCCACATCGGTGTCTCAATTAAAAAAGATTGCCACTGATACTGAAAAATCCAATCGGGTATCCTATCGATGGTTGTGCCAGCTTCATGTAATTGATGCATCACAACTTGATAAGCCGGATTTTGCTGATAGGCACGCTTAGTCATTGGCACTTTCTCTTGTGCTAAGATTTTTGATTTGAAAGAATAAGGTCCTCCAAGCTGTCGTTCAAATTGATTGAGCCAACCACTGGTCAATGGTATCACCTCACGCTGGCAGTACCACGATTGAGGCGAAAAAATAATCGGCAACTGACTATAACGTATTAACACTCGCTTCTTTTCATCCATCCCAAGCCAATAATATCCCCAATCAGGATGATAATGAAGCAACTGTCGTTGCCAAGTAGATACTCGGTGGCTTTGCCAATATTTTAAATGGGCAATCCAATAGATTTTAGGCGTAATCGATAAATAAGCTTGATGACGTTGCGAAAGTAAATGAGATGAAATAACAGAATTTTGAAACTCTAAAATAATCGGTGGCTCGCCATGATACCAACAATCGACCTGCTGATTAATGGTCGGTAACCAAAATTCAAGCTGTGAATTAACACTGCCTAAGGCTAACAGTCTTTTACCCTGTTGATGAATTGCACCTTCACCTTTCAACTGCCTGCCTTGAGAATTATCGGACTGACATTGCACCAAATGGGCAAAAAAATAATTACCTTTACGACTTCTTTTTAAAATCACCGGTTGCTGACAAACAGGACAATGAAAGGTACTTTGTAAAGCAAAGGCTTCTTGAGCATAAATGAGTTGACCGGCTTGATCGATGGCTGCATACAAATAAACACCCCTGCTTACAAATACGTAAACAAAGGGTGTTTTACTTCTATCATAAATATTTACCAAAGTAAGCCAAAGTGTCATCTTGACGAATTAATTCACCATATTCTTCTAAAACAGCAACGGTTGTAGCGGTACCTTCACCAAATTCTTTCATCTTCATAATCGCATAAACTGACTCTTCTTCTAAAATGAGTGGTTCAATATTAGTGATAACAAAATAATAGTGTTTATTCATATAATATAAATCACCTTGAATTGGCGCATCAACCTGCTCTCTAGCAAATTTAATAAAGCCATCTAAATCCTCAAAGCGCACAATATTATGATTAGGCAAGACTGAGTTTTTCGCTTTATCTAAAGCCTCTGAAAGTAAATCACTTAGATTTTCTGGTGATTTTGTTGCTTCATCGTCTTCATCGTCAACGTCTTCGATAGCTGGTTCTTCTTTCCTTTTATTAGTAACCGCTTCGCTTTGTTGTCTTCTTCCATGGATTCGTTTTAAAACTTCTTCATCGAAGAGACTATCAATATCCTCAAAGTCTGAAAGGCTGATATATAATTCAATTCCGTCATTACTTGGAATTACTTGGAATGTGATAGCTTCTGAATCATAAAATTGACGCTCAACGTCAACCTCTTCCAAGATAGAATAAAAGAATTTTTCAACACTCTTTTGATCACTAATCAAGTCTAAAAAGTTGATGCCTCTTTCTTCTAAGTCCTCAACGTCAATATAGACCTTAATTAGATTTTCATTAATTCTTTCCATTTCCATCTACTTCACCTCCAATTAGTTTCACTCTAAATTATACAATAGATAAACACAAGTCTCAATAGACATGCATGGGAATATAATAGCAATAAAGCCCACCAATTACAAGCTTTTTTCCTCAAACTAAAGTTTGAATTATTAAAATCCATTCAATAGTATTTTATATAAATTAACCAAGCAAATTTTTTCTATTTCTAAAGGACTAAAAATTAAAAAAGAGAATTTTTATCGAAACTCTACCATCTAGATACTAAAAAGTGGTAACTTTTTTATAAATTCACGTTACGCCTCTTTTGTCTTACACATTTAGCTTGGTATGGTGAGCGTCTCATTTTAACAATAATAAAAGTGAAAAGAAAGCACAAAAAAGCCGGAACAACGTTCCGGTACTAATTTCAATATTCTTATTCATTAACAAGGGCTTGCGCACGCGCTAATTCTAAAGCACGAACTTCCCTTGGTAAGAAACGACGAATTTCATCCTCATTAAAACCAATTTGAAGACGTTTTTCATCAATCATAATTGGACGACGTAATAAACCTGGCTCTTTTTGAACTAAGTCGAAGAAGTCATTCAAGGGCATTTCACTTATATCAATATTTAATTCAGCATAAGCTTTCGAACGAGTTGAAACAATGTCCTCTGTTCCTTCTTCAGTCATTCGTAAAATAGCTTTGATTTCATTTAAAGTTAATGGCTCAGTAAAAATGTTACGTTCTTGATATGGGATGTTATTCTCTTCCAACCATGCTCTTGCCTTACGACATGAAGTACAACTTGGTGTAACGTATAATGTTACCATATATGATCATCCTTTCGATCAATTCCGATAGAAACGAGTTACACGTTGGTTCGCCAATTACAAGTAAACTTTTATTATCACACACCACAAAACCTAAAAAAGATCATGAAAATAATCTTTATCGTTTACGAGTAATATTACCAACTATTAATATTATAACACCGGAAAGAATTGATTACAACCCAATTTTTGAAAATGATTAACAAGATTAAATAATTATTAAGTTTTCAGACTGCGCTTTCACAGAAAAAGTTTGTGCATATTTTCTTTTATTAGACTAAACTTGACTATTGAATTAAAGATAGTTAATATTATTATAGAACTTTGTAAACACGATTATATCAGCCTATTAATTAAAGTGTTTTCAAATAATGAGAGCTTTATAATCTGATAAACAAATTTGTGATTAATACCACTTGTATATATTATTTATTTATAAGCACCTTTGAAACTTAACAAATATTTAATAAAAAATAATGTAATAAACTAGCAGTAAGAGAGGATTTTTTGATGAAACCAACAATTTTTTCAGGTGTTCAACCGACAGGAATTCCAACATTAGGTAACTATATCGGCGCAATGAAAGGCTTCGTTGACTTACAACATGACTATGACGCAACTTATTGTATTGTTAACCAACATGCTCTTACGGTGCCTCAAGATCCAGTCAAATTAAGAGAACAAACCTTACAATTAGCAGCCCTTTACTTAGCCTTAGGAATTGATCCAAATGTTGCGAATATCTTCGTCCAATCGGATGTGCCTGCTCATTCACAAGCGGCATGGATGGTCATGTGTATGACCGGTTTAGGTGAATTAGAACGCATGACTCAGTTCAAAGACAAAGCTACGAAACAAGAAAGTGTTGGTGCTGGTTTATTAGTCTACCCTCCATTAATGGTAGCCGACATTATATTATATGATGCTCAATATGTGCCAGTTGGTGATGATCAAAAACAACATATTGAATTAACCCGTAACTTCGTTGATCGATTCAATGCTCGTTTTGGCGATGACATCTTAGTAAAACCTGAAGCCATCTTCCCTAAGGCAGGCAGTCGTGTCAAAAGTTTACAAGATCCATTATCAAAAATGAGTAAATCAGACAAAAACGAAAAAAGTTTCATCTTATTATTAGATGAACCAAAAGCTATTACTAAAAAAATTAAAGGCGCGGTCACTGATTCTTTAGGAACCGTTAAATATGACGAAGAAAACCAACCCGGTGTCGCAAACCTCTTAAATATCTTCTCAAGTTTAAGCGGGCGCACTATTGATGATTTAGTAGAAGATTATGGTGACACTGGATACGGTCGTTTCAAAGGTGATTTAGCCGAATTAGTCGTTGATACTTTAGCACCTATTCAAGAACGTTACCGAAAATTATTAGTCAGTGATGACCTACGTGACATCTTACATACTGGTGCTCAACGTGCGAACGAAAAAGCGTCTGCTACCCTCGCACGTATGGAAAAAGCAATGGGAATCGGCTACTAATATGGTATTAGGTGACTGCCATTACTTTAAATAATTGACCTCACAGAATGGTTTTGTGAGGTTTTTTAGTTTTTTGTTCATTGATATGAGGTTAGGCATTTTAGATCATTGCTAGGAAACACTTTAAGTATACCATTTACTTTCTTCTATTTAATTGATTGCGCAGTGTTCTCAAACGGTGACTAAATGAGACTAAACATTAACTTAATTAATTCAGTCAAGTATTGGTCGTAATTAAAAGCGCAGCGTTAAGTGGACTCAAAATAAGTCTTAATGACTAATTATTATGCTTCTCGACTGTTCTTAGTTGGCAGATTAACCCAGAATTATTCAATTTTTTAGTTCTTGCCTCCCCCAAAAATGTGTTCGTTTTCTAGACGCAACGAAAATTATGTAAATGCTAATCTAAAAGTGGTCCAAT
>NZ_KV805765.1:0-1325 GCF_001811625.1 Globicatella sp. HMSC072A10
CGTGACCCACACCATTTGACAAAGAGCCTAAATAACAGCCTATCAAGTAGAAACCGAAGTCTACTTGATAGGCTGTTTTGTTATAATTTTGTAATCGAATATTAAGTTAGACTTAATTATATTTTGGTGGAGGTGAAAAACTCATTAATCACTGCATATACCGATATTGGTAAAATAAAAAAATGCAACACCAAATAAAGCAACTAACTTCATCACAAGCCTACTTATAAAACAATTCTATTAAGGTTTTGAGCATTTTGTTTTAAAAAATAAATCTTGCATGGTAAAATGTAAGTATCAAATATTAATTCGCGATTAATATCTGCCTTAAAAAGCCAAGAAGTAAAACTTAAGTTTTAGTTAACTTTTGGCTTTTTGATAAAGAATGTTTGAATTGAATTATTGCTTATGACGCTAATAAAAGGAGCGAATAGTTATGACTAAGTTTATTTATGGATCATATAGTACATTTGAAGAAGCAGAATTAGCTGTAGAAGATTTAATAAGACGTGGAGTTTATCAAGGAGATATTACAATCGCAACGAATAGTGATTATGTGACAGAAAGGGTTTCACGTTCGGGTGTGGATGTTAATACAACTGAGATCATTGATGAAGATAATTCATGGTGGGATGCCTTTGTTGACTTCTTTAACCCAGAACCTCATGTAGATAATGATCACTATGGCAAATATGAGGAATATAAAGATTTAATATTAAATGGTGATGTCATTGTATTAGTGGAAGAGTCTTATATGGCTAAAGAACCAGGCGAAGGATATAGTTCAGGAAATATTGCTGAATATGATGCTGAAGCTCATATGAATGATGGTCTCGAGGGCGTTTCTACAATCAAATTACATGAAGAACAATTGAATGTGCGTAAAGAGCGTCAAAATATAGGCGAAGTAGAAATCAGTAAGCATGTCGTAGAAGATACGGAAACAATTGAAGTTCCAGTTCAAAGAGAAGAACTTCATATTACTCGACGGACAAATACAGATGCTGTCGCAGATGACCATGCATTTGAAGAAGAGACATATCGTGTGCCATTATCGGAAGAGAAAGTCGTCGTCGACAAAGATGTGGTGGTTACCGGAGAAGTCGATGTAGATAAGACGATTGAAACTGAAACCGAAGAAGTATCCGACTCAGTTCGTAAAGAAGTGTTAGACGTTGATGGTGATAAAGAGATTATCACTGAAGATAAAACCGAATATTAAAATTTAGAACGTTAAAGTTTTAGGTGAGTTACGAAATAGGAAACATTTGTTTTCCTACTTCGTGCTCACTTTTTAGGCTCTTTGTCAAATGGTGTGGGTCACG
>NZ_KV805766.1:0-424 GCF_001811625.1 Globicatella sp. HMSC072A10
AGATGAATATATTCTTTTTAATGCTTACGATGACTTACCTGAAAGAAAGTTAATCGAAATTGATTATTATATCAATAATTTTCTTAAATCAGGCCTTCCTGAATTAGTGCAATTTGGTAAATTACTAGCAAGGTGGAAAGTAGAAATTTGTAACTCATTTACTAGAATAGACGGCATACGAATATCAAATGCTTTTACAGAAGCATCTAATGGAACGATAAAGGATATTATTCGAAACGCTAAAGGAATGCATTCCTTCGAACGTTGTCGAAACAGAATGATGTATGTTATTAATAAAGATAACTGGATATTAAGAGACTAATTTAACAATAAAATGTAAATCGATTACGAACATTCGAAAAAGAAATACAGGTTGAAATTCGTATTATGATAACGAATTTCAACCTGTATTTTTATCATTTCT
>NZ_KV805767.1:0-8678 GCF_001811625.1 Globicatella sp. HMSC072A10
TTATTTAATTTTCTACTTCTTGCCCACTCCCTTTTTGTTATGAAAGTTTAAATTGGATACTATAGCAAATTGAATATACATCAATGAACCATTTTTATGTGTATTCATCAGTATACTATAAATTCTACAATAAGATTACCCAATTTGTTGAACGTAACTTTCCTCAGTTACAGAAACAATTGAGGTAATTTTTTTATATAGTAACAAAATCATAGTGAGTAATGTCATATTAATGTATTATGAAGTATTTAATTTAGAAAATGTCTAAAATTTGGGACGTTTTATTCGTAGAAAAATATTTCTGGTATAGTTAATTAGAATTAAAAATGATTATAAACCTAAGAATCGTATGTGGAATTGATGTAAAAGTTAGATAGAATCATTTTGGCCAGTTATTTTCATTGCTAAATATTTCGATATTAATATAAAAGGGAGATGTCCAGTGAACAACAATATATTCAGAAAGATTATGGCACTCATCTTAATAATGACTCATCTGTTCTCCACTCTTAATAATGTTTTGATTGCGAGTGCGCAAGAATCGACTAACATGCTCGCAGTAGAGCACTACCCAAACCGAGAGCCTAATTGGGTCTTATCAATTAATGCCAATGGTTTAGCGGTGGAAGATCAGTTTGTAGAACTGACATTGCCAAAAAACACTGAAAAAATTAGTGTCATTAAATTAATTGATGCCAATGGGAATTTAATTAAACTTCCGACGACAAATAATTTTGAACAATATACTCGGAAAATAAATCAATATCATCAATACTTAAAAGAGAAGGAACAGTATCTTTTAGATTTAAAAGATTATAACCATGTTGTAGAAACTTATAATGCAGCTGTTGCTCAATATGATCAAGCCGTTCAAGCTTATCAATTGGAATACGAACAGTATTTACAAGATTTAGCGGAATATGAGGCAGCCCAGACGACTCAATATGTAGAACCTGTAACGGAAACAACAGGGACTGAAGAATCAGAACCTGTTATTTCAGAATCACCCGTTTCTGGTGGCGGATCACCAGGAGTATCATTACCACCGGTAGAGCCTGTAGTGCCGGTATGGGATGAAAGTATTGTCAATCCAGAAAGTTTGACTCAACCCAAAGATCCTTATGATGTCAATAAAGAAAAAATGTGGCAGCTTGCTTATGTGAATAGTGAACAAACAGTTGCGCAAGTTTTTGTTCCGACAAGTTTAAATAACACACAAATATCAATAACGACCAGTGTTTTAAATAATATTCAAGAGAGTTATCATGTTAAAGCTACTAATACCGTTTATTCTGGTGGAGTGAGGCAAGCTTACACAGTTGAAAAACGAGTGACGATAGAAAAGTCAGAAAATACAACGACAGAATTAGCGACCGAGACTCAGACGGAATCAACGATAGAGGAAGAAAGCGCTGTGAGTTCTTCAGAAGATGCCACTTTTGAAGTCACAGCAATATCAGATACCACCACACTTTCAGAAGCCGACGCTACTAGCGAAAGCAATCAGACCACTGAATTAATAACCGAAATGACGAACGAAGAGACAAAAGATAATCTGATTGAGGAGTCAACTGAAAAGGCCAATGAAGAATTGACGAGGATTGTAGAAGAGACAACTACTCAAGCAGAATTATTACAACTAAACCAAGGAATGGAAGTTGAAAAAGACAGTATTATCGGATTTGAAACGTTTATTTTAAATTATTATGATTTACCTAACACTATTCACTTTGAATGGATAACGGAACCTGATACTACGACAATTGGAACTAGTAAGGGAGCGTTTAAAGTTCTGAATGAAGATGGTACTGAATCAATTTACGAAATTGAATTAACGGTAATTGATCCCGCTAAAGGGAGTCTATTTTCCAGAATGTCGCAATTTGCTAATCAATTGGTACCTAGAGCGGTAGATAGTTCCATTACCTTTAAGAATTTAGATTTAAAATCAACTACAGTTCGTAATGGGAACGAAAATTTGGTCTGGTTGACATCGGGTGACAATGTGGTGGTGTCAGGAAGTTATACCATTGAAAATGATGTTAAACCTGGAGATTATTTTACACTTAATTTTGGCGATATGATTGTTCCAGGTGGACTTAATGTACCAAGGTCGGTTCCACCTTTATATGCGGCTAATGGTACTATTATTGCTAATGGCGTGTATGATCCAACAACCAATACAGCAAAATACGAATTAACGGATGTTGTCTCTAACTTAAAAGATATAACAGGTAATTTTCAATGGAAATTCACGCAGTTATACGCTAATCATAAAGGAGATGGCGTTTTTTCACCGGTTAGCATTAATTTTGCTGGAGAGACCCATTCGGAATCGATGGCGTTTGATTATGGTTGGAATAAAAGCAAAGATATTCAAATGACCACCGACTCCATTAATGTTGAGACGAAACCAGCAACTTATACCAGTACCATTTATGTGAATCAAAATCAATTGAGTTTAGGTCAACCTACATTAATGATTAAAGCAACCAATATGACAGTTGATTCTAATTCTATCAAAATTTATAAAGTACCAGATGGGTATGGTGATTTACCGTCAAATTTTAGACCAAATACATCTGGTTGGGAAGAAATTTCCAACAAAGTAACAAAAGTAAAACGTGATGATGGTGGCTATAATCTCCAGATGTGGACCTCTATCGGTCGTTGGTGGAATTCTATGCTTTATCGTGGTGAACGCTATGTTGTAGTGTTTAATCATACAGAAAATCCTGGAGCTTCCTCAGTTGGCATTGGCTCAGTATTAACAGCGGGATATAATCACACACCTGGTTCAGTAAGCCCCTACCAATCTAATGAAGTTTCTAATGGATATGTTCCGGTGGGGAACTCTTCATCTGGTGAAGGAACCGTTTATTATCCGATGAACATTCGTAAGCTTGATGAAGGAGGAAAGAGTATTACCTCGTCACCTGCAACATTTACTCTTTATAGTCATGATGGATCAAAAAATATTCCTGGTAATCCGATTATGTCAATTTCAACATTAGGAGGATATGCAGTTATTAGGGATATACTTAAAGAAAATGGTACCTATTGGTTATTCGAGACGAAATCTCCCATCGGCTATCAACTAAGTGGTGATGGTTATAAAATTCAAGTAAAGAAAGATCCATCAACTGGAAAGGTCTCCTTTTTAATTGATCGATTTAATCGATTACCGAATCATTCAGAAGGTTACACCTATACTAAACTACCGAATCCGTATGGAAGTGGTTACGAATGGCACAATTTAGATTTTAATTTTGATGTAAAAAATGTCCCTCATAAAACCAATCTTTCATTTATTAAAAAAGATAGATTGAATGGGAAGGTTCTAACAGGTGCTGAATTTCAATTAACCAAAGAAAATGATTCGAGTTTTAAGCGAACGGTTCAGTCAGACGATAATGGGAAAGTTGAATTTTCAGACTTAACTGTAGGTAAATATACTTTAATTGAAACGAAGGCTCCGCCAGGTTATAAACGCAATGAAACAGCGATGACTTTTGATGTCAAAGTGAAATCTGACAATTCTGGTTTAAGTATTGATTATTTGAGCAATAATTTCATTGATCTTGTAAACGAAGAAAACGTGGTCTATAACGATCCGTTTACATTTAATATCAATTTTATTAAGAAAGATCAAAACAGCAAAAAAGTTTTACCGAATGCGGAATTCACTTTAACTAAAAAGGATGATACTAACTTTAAGCAAGTAGTGGTTTCCGCAGCCGATGGCTCTGTCAATTTTAAGGATTTAACAGTTGGAACTTATATCTTAACCGAGACTAAGGCACCTAATGGTTATACTAAACCAGCACAAGCGATGATTTTTGATATCGTCGTGAAATCTGACAATTCTGGTTTAGAAATGAAAAATATTACGAATGCCTTATGGGTAACGGAGAATTCGCAAACGATTGTCTACAATAAACCTCTTACTTATGAGTGGAGTTTTACTAAGAAAGAGAAGGGCAGTTCAAAACCGTTGGCTAAGGCTGAATTTACACTCATTAGAACTGATGATAACGACTATAAGCAAGTGATAACAACTGATGCCACTGGTGTGGTGAAATTCTCAGAATTAGTAGTCGGTTCTTATCAATTAACCGAAACTAAAGCACCTGACGGCTACCGTATAATTGAAAATCCGATGACTTTTGACATTCAAATAACAGAAGATGGCCAAAGTTTAGTAATGACCAATATTGAAAATACGATGTTGGACGCTAATGGTGATGTACTCAATGAAAAGTTAGTTGGTGAATTGACGCTAATCAAAATAGATGGTTCAAAACCTATTAATAAAGCGAATCGCTTAAATGAAGCCCAGTTCCAAATTGTTTCGATTAATAATTTAGGTATAGAAACAAAAGACTTTAAACAGAACATCGACATCACCACCAATGGGCAAATTACCATCTCGAAGTTACCTTTAGGTAGGTATCGGATAACTGAAATAAAAGCCCCCAATGGCTATCAATTAATAAAACAGCCATTTGATATAGAAGTCGTATATGATGGAGCGACTAAGCGAGTAGTGACAAAATTACTCTCAAATAATAGCAATTTTGTTGAACGAGATACATCGAACCATAATCATTATTATGTTAAAAATTATCTGCCTACCCAAATTCCTAATACGGGTGGATCAGGAATACTTCTGTATACGACAGTAGGCTCCTTATTGATGATATTCTCGATATGCTTAGGGCATCGATATCTTAATAAAACGGAGAGGGGAGAGTAAGTTTAAGATATTTTTAGTTGTAATGTTTTAAGGACGATAAAAAAAGAAAGAGGATTTAATATGGAGAAAAAACAAAATTTAAAAGCATTGTTATTCTTAGTTTTAACACTAGTCATGAATGTCTTTACACCAATAGTAGCAAACGCAGAAGATACCGAAAATACAAAAAATTCAACGACTGTAAACATTATAAAAGTTGTGTCAGAAGAAAAATCATTAAAATCAAAAACACACGATGGTTCACAATTGAACATCCAAGATAAATTTGGCGAAGGCGCTTCTTATATTAACGGCGCTCAATTTGATATTTATCCAATCACCCAAGAAGAATATAAAGCATGGGTTAAGAATACAGACTTGAAACTGGAACCTAAAACATCAAAGCAAACTGTTACTACTAAAGATAATGGTTTAGCATCCTTAGAACTAGAGGACGGTTATTATTGGATTACAGAAAACCGTGATGTAGCACCTACTTTAGGGGTTGAAGGTTATGTAGCAACGGATTTTGCTTTAGGTTTGCCTTTAATGAATGAAGAGGGTACTCGTCGTAGTGAAGTTTACTTATATCCAAAGAATACTACTTCTTCAAGTATTGACAAAACGGTTACCAATTTAGAAGCTAAAAGTGACGGATTTGCGGTTGGTGATACGATTACTTACTGGATTCAAGCTAAAATTCCGGCTGGGGAATTAACAAGCTTTACTTTTACGGATACTTTATCAGACGGCCTTAATTTTGTGAATCCAATCAATGTGCAAGCTTATATTGCAGCAACAGGCACAACAGATACGGCAACAGTTCAAGGTGGAACACCCGTTTCGATTACATCATCAGTTGAAAGACAAACAGCAACCTTTGACTTAACTAGTCAAATTGCAACTTTAAAAAAGAATGCTGGTAAAACTGTGTACTTACGTTACGAAGCAGTGATTACGAAAGATGCTGAGATAGGGACTAATTTACCAAACGATGCAAAACTAACATATAAACGTGATGGTTCAAGTGAAATAACAAAAGAAGTAGAAAATGACCCTGTTGTTTATACGGGGGGTAAAAAATTCAAAAAACAAGACCCAGTTGCTAATAAAGCTTTAGAAGGTGCTGAATTTGTCATCAAAAATACTGACGGTAAATTCATGTCGCAAGATGATAAGGGAAAAATTACTTGGGTAGAAGACCAAGATTCAGCAACTAAATTAACGTCATCAGCTGAAGGTACATTTGAAGTGAAAGGTCTCGATTTCGGTGCGACGTCAGAAACATTAGAAGAAGCATCAATGACATATTATATTATTGAAACAACAGCACCAGCAGGTTATGTGATTCCAGCAGATTTAAGAAAGGGATTACCATTCACTGTTAATAAAGACTCATATGAACAAAATGACGTTGAGCTACATGCCAAACCGGAAGGTTCAATCATCAATAACAATAGCCAGCCGAATATTCCAAATACTGGTGGTATCGGGTCGATTATCTTTGTAGTCATTGGTTTAATTGTGATGGTATTAGCAGTCTTAGGTTACAAAAAATTTGCTTAATTAAAGTAGCGTAGTAAAAGAAACAGAAGCGAATTTATTTTCGCTTCCTTCCTTAAATTGACAAACCATTTGTCGATTTAAGAAAGGAAAGTTATTAAGTAAGAAAAAGGAGGGATTCGATGAACCATCGTGATATAGGAACAATATTGTTAACAGTAGTAGTAATCATCATGTCATGGATAAGTTTTCCTCAGGTTGAGGCTGCTGAAAGTTACCAATTAATCATTCATGATAGTGATAATCCAATAGCAGATATTCATTATACATTATGGCAAGTCGACGATTTATCCTATCTTGATCAACAAGAATTAATGAATAATTTTAGCTTAGCTGAATTAGATGCATTATTTCCATCGCATTACGATACCGATAAGACTAATAGCCAAGGCTATACTGAAATCTCACTCCCAGCAGGCATTTATTATGTCCGAGCACTATCAAAAAATCAATTTAATGAAAATATCCAACCTTTTTTTGCTGAATTACCAAGTAACCATCAACGGATCAATCCTAAAAGTACCCAAATGAATGGATCGCTAAAAATTATAAAGCAAAATCAAGCAGGGCAACCTTTAGCTGATGTAGGATTTGAACTCTATTATCAAAATGGACTGACCCCTCTTTTATTCAATTCGGGAAAATTCACTACTGATGGAAAAGGTTCTTCACTTTTACAAACAGATGAAAAAGGCGAAATTTATCTTGAATATCTTCCAGCGGGTCAGTATGAACTGAAAGAAATAAAACCACTCACCGGGTATCGTCCGTTGGCAGCTACCATAAAAGTGACGGTAAATAGTTTAGAAACAACAGAATTAGTTGTCTATAATGAAGCAGTTGAGTTAGGCGGTTATCATTTTAGAAAAGTGGACGCAAAAGACCCAACAGTTGGACTAGTAGGGGCTGTATTTGAAGTTCAACAATGGGTTGATTATCAATATCAAACGTATCGTATCGATTCAAAGCCTTACACAGTACAATCAGCAGAGAATGGGTATTTCGAAGTACAAAATTTACCTTATGGCAAGTATCAGTTGGTCGAAATCGAAGCACCCATTTTAGATGGCGAACGATATCATTTGTCAACAGAACCTATTCCCTTTGAAATAACGGCTGAAAGTTTTTATAACAAAACTGTAATGGTCATCTTAAATCACCGTGAACCCAATGAAACAACAATTCCGGAAAAACCAAACAAACCGAATAAATTCTTACCAGAGACTGGTGAAGCAACGAATAGAATTTTATCGGTAATAGCAATCTTGATATTAGGCTTTGGCCTTTTATTATTACGAAAGAAAGGAAAATAAATAATTGAGCAATTCTATTAAATCAATGAAAAAGAAAAATCCTTTCGTCTTATTCGTATTTGTGTTGCTATTTCTTATTGGAGCAAGTGTCTTAGCTTTCCCTTTCGTTAGTCAGTACCTATATTATCAAGCCTCTCAAGTAGAAGTAAATTACTTTGAAAAAGAAGCTGAAAAATTAACGGATGAAGAAATTGACCAGCGCATTTATTTGGCTAATGCTTTTAATGCCGGATTATATTACGGAAGAAGCGAAGGACCAACTCAAGTGGAAGATCCTTATAGTCAAGAAGAAATAGAAGCTGGTCGTAAAGAATATGCTAGTATGTTGGAAATTCATGAACAGATGGGAAACTTGACCATTCCAAAAATATCGGCAGAATTGCCTGTATTTGCTGGCACCTCTGAAACAGTCCTCCAAAAAGGCGTAGGACATTTAGAAGGTTCTTCTTTACCAGTCGGAGGCAATAATACTCATGCGGTATTGACTGCCCATCGTGGCTTGCCGAATGCACGCCTCTTTACAGATTTAGATAAACTGGCAGAAGGGGATTATTTCTATTATAAAAATGTTAAAGAAACCATTGCCTACCAAGTCGATAAGATTTTAGTCATTGAACCTACTGAAGTCGAGCAATTGAAGATAGAACCCGGTCATGATTATATGACGCTCTTAACCTGTACGCCTTATATGATAAACTCACATCGATTAATAGTGCGTGGCCATCGAGTACCATATGATCAAGCAATTGCTGAAAAACAAGTTCAAGAACATCGAATTAATAATCGATATCGAATACTGTTTTATATTACGCTAGGTATTTTAATTTTCGTGTTATTCCTCAATTTATTAGGATTTTTAAAACGACGAAAAAGAAATAAAAATAACTAAAAATTAAAGAGCTATAAACCAATTAATTTATTGGTAATAGCTCTTTTTAGCTTTGTATGGGTAAAAATATTTGCTAATAACAAGGCGTAAAACTATTAAAATTGTGATATAATAGTATAAATAAGTACTTTTATTCTATAATTATAACCTAAGTTCCCGTAATACGTAGCATAAATAA
>NZ_KV805768.1:0-3104 GCF_001811625.1 Globicatella sp. HMSC072A10
TGATAGATACTCTGTTATAGGACGCTTACAAATAGCATTTAATCAGATTAAGTTAAAAGAAAGTTAGTCAAAAGTTAGTCACGAAGCAAAAAAAGACACCTTCCATAATTGGAAAGTGTCTTGAAACGTTGATATAACAACGATTAACGTTTACTGAATTGACTAGCTTTACGAGCTTTCTTAAGACCTGGTTTTTTACGTTCTACCATACGAGGGTCACGTGTTAATAAACCAGCAGCTTTTAAAGCTGGACGGAAATCAGGATCTACAGTTAATAACGCACGAGCGATTCCGTGACGGATTGCTCCAGCTTGTCCTGAGTAACCTCCACCATTAGCGTTAACAGTTACATCATATGCTCCTAATGTTTCTGTAACTTCAAATGGTTGTTTCATAACTTCATGTAAGTGAGGGAAAGGAATGTATTCATCTAATGTTTTACCATTGATAGTGATTACACCAGTTCCTGGCACTAAGCGTACACGAGCTACTGAATTTTTACGACGACCTGTACCAATATATTGTGCTTTAGCCAATTAAATTCCCTCCTTAAATTAATGTATTAATGTCTAATGCTTCAGGTTTTTGAGCTGCATGTTTATGCTCTGCTCCACCGTAAACAAATAATTTAGTGAATTGTTTACGTCCTAAGCGAGTGTCTGGTAACATACCTTTAACAGATAATTCAACTAATTTACGAGAATTTTTTTCACGTAAATCACCAGCTGAGATAGATTTGATTCCACCTGGGTGACCGCTGTGACGGTAGTACATTTTATCTGCTGCTTTGTTTCCAGTTAAAGCTACTTTATCTGCATTGATTACGACAACAAAATCACCTGTGTCTACGTGAGGTGTAAATGTTGGTTTGTTTTTTCCGCGTAAAATTGAAGCAACTACTGCTGAAAGACGTCCTAAAGGCACATCTGTCGCATCTACTAATACCCAGTTACGTTCAACTTCGTTTTTCTTAGCCATATATGTTTGACGCACGATTGTTTCCTCCATTATTAAATCTAGTTGTTTGACAAGTACTATTGAGTTTCCGGGGCTCATAGTGGGGCAAACAATACCGTCTATCATAATACCCTGAAAGTACCATAATGTCAAGCATTACCAACAATGTTTTTTCAATTATTTTTAACTTTTTGCATGGTTTCTAGGGACGAATTTTCCCGTTAAAAATTTAATCTAAATTTCATTTTTAATACCTTTATCATTTTGATTATGTTATAATTCTAACATTAGGAGGGGTTCAAATTGAATATTATAACAAAAAATCGTACCCAACAAATGTTAATTAGTAGTTTATTAATTGCGATTGGTATTATGATTCCATTAGTGATGCCGATTAAAGTCATTATTGGTCCAGCATCTTATACACTTGCAAGTCATGTCCCGATATTTTTAGGTCTGTTTATCTCACCTTTTGTCGCTTTAAGTGTGACAGCCGGAACGACCATTGGTTTCTTATTAGCAGGGTTCCCTTTAATCATTGTTTTAAGAGCTTTATCACATTTTTTATTTGTTATTTTTGCTTTATTTTTAATTAAAAGTTTTAAAATCAATCAGCTATCATTTGCTAAACAAGCGCCATTCTATTTCTTAATTAATGTGGTCCATGGTCTGGGTGAAGTAATAGCGGTTTATTTATTCTCTGTTACTGCTCAAACTACGAATACAGAAGGTTTCTACTATACTTTATGGGTATTAGTTGGTTTTGGTACCATTATTCATGGCTTTGTTGATTATGCACTCGCTCATATGATTTTCGATCGAATTAAGGTGCGTCATTAAGAAGGAGTCATATAAAAAACACTTATCAAGTTATTATTGTTGGTGGAGGGACCAGTGGTCTCATGGCTGCTGTTCACGCTGCTTTACAGGGTGTCAGTGTCCTAGTTTTAGAAAAAAATCCAAAATTAGGTCGCAAATTACTCTTATCAGGTGGTGGTCGTTGTAATGTGACCAACCGTACCTCACGAGATGAATTAATCCGTCATATTCCTGGTAATGGCAAGTTTTTATACAGTGCCCTTAATCAGTTTAATCAAGAAGATATTGTGCATTTTTTTGAAAGTCGTGGAGTACAACTGAAAGAAGAAGATCACGGTCGCATGTTTCCCGTTACAGATAGCGCTCGTACCATTTTAGAAACTTTATTGGATTACTGTCGTGAACTAGGTGTCGAAATTCAAACCAATGAACCTGTCGAGAAGCTATTGTTTGACCGTGAAAACCAGTGCGTCAAAGGGGTACTAACGAAATCAGGTTTAAAAATCCAAGCCAATGGTGCTATTCTAGCAACAGGTGGTCGGGCTTACCCACGAACAGGTGCGACTGGTGATGCTTATGCTTGGGCCAAATCAGCTGGCCACACCATCGAACGGTTATACCCTACCGAATCCCCTCTACTATCAGATGATGAGTGGATTACTAGTAAAGCTTTACGTGGTGTTTCTTTAAGAGATGTGGGCGTGACCTTATGGGATGCTGATCAAAAGGCTATCACTTATCACCTAATGGATATGATTTTTACTCATTTCGGCTATTCTGGACCCGCTATTCTAAGATGTTCTGGTCATGTTAACCAGTGGCTTCATCAAACGGGTGAAAAGGTGGCTCATCTATCTATCGATTTAACACCGCATCATACGACGGAACAACTTAAAAACTTTGCCGAAGAAAACCGTGACAAACAATTATTAACTATTTTAAAAAATTGGATGCCAGAGCGTATGGCTGAGGTAATTTTATCTCAATTAAAGATGGATCAGACGACGGCTTATAAACAATTAGTTCATGCTGAAGTTGAAGCCTTATTTAATAAAATAAAACATTTTGATTTCACAAGTACAGGTTCGCAACCGATTGAAAAAGGTTTTGTAACCGGTGGTGGCGTTTCAACTAAAGAAATCAATCCGGTCACGATGGAATCTAAGCTAATGAATGGTCTATACTTCTGTGGTGAATTGTTAGACATCAACGGTTATACCGGTGGTTATAATATTACGGCTGCTTTTGTCACGGGTGCTGTTGCAGGACAAAATTGTGCTTGGAATAGTTTTTAATTCTTGGATAGTAAAATTAAGCTAGAAAAATAA
>NZ_KV805769.1:0-464 GCF_001811625.1 Globicatella sp. HMSC072A10
AAAGTGGTCCCTTTTTCATTTGACATATACATTCCTATAGTGACTAACTAAAACATTCGTTCTTGCGTATGATTCGTCCTAAATAACTATAATTCCATTTGATAGTTAGAAATATAACTTGTATAAGGTGAGATAGTATCCTAAATTAATTTCTAATGATAATAGGGCTATTCAATTTTTGAAAGAGGGCACAAACAATAAAAGCATCTTATGTAATGTTTGGCCTTTAGTTAAACTGTTTAAATTGTTCTTTATCATCCAGTATCAAATAAATTTCTATAAACATACAAAACTATTAGGACTATAAATAGATTCAGGTTAACTAAACCAACTTTTTAAAGATAGTTAAATACAACTATTAAAATAATCATTAAAGAAGCAAGGTTAGTATAATGGATAAGGTGATAATCTATTATGCTTTGTTCTAATTTAAAAAGAATAACAACTTCTCCAGGGGATTGGGG
>NZ_KV805770.1:0-10405 GCF_001811625.1 Globicatella sp. HMSC072A10
TGTGATACGTACCTGGTTATTCGGCGTTTACTAATATACTATGTCTACTACTCGTCTAAAAATTTTGTAAAATATGCTTTAAAGTCCTTATACTAGAAACTGAATGAAAAATATAAAATAAAGAAGCATCCGAGGATTAATCGAATGCTTCTTATTAGTTAATTGTTTTCAAGCTCAGTATATTTCTTATTGCTTCCCTTTGCTTGACTAATTGGATACTTAACGCCATTTTTCATGAGTTTCTCTCGAATAATATCCGTTACGTCTAAATCCAAATTATCAGCCATCATTAAAGTATAGATTAAAACATCAGCAATTTCCTCTTTTAAATGCTCTAACGACTCTACCTTTGCTTCCTCAGACGAACGCCACTGAAAAATTTCTAATAGTTCATTAGCTTCTAAACTAATCGAAATTGCTAAATCTTTCTCGTTATGATATTGTCGCCAATTACGCTCGTCTCTAAACTGATTGATTTCTTTAATAATTTCGTTGATTTCCATGTTATTCTATTTAAATTCCTTTAAAAAATCCTGTAAGAATTGATCTTCTTCTGGTGTTGTCCCCACTAGTTGATTCAACATACCAAATAATTCTTTAGTTGTTGCCTCGATTTCAGCATCTAGTGTTTTAATATCTTTGGCAATTTCATTTAATGGAACAACTTCTTCTTCTTCAAAAGTATCAACGTATCGAGGTATATTTAAATTAAAGTCATTTTCAACAATTTCATCAAAGCTTGCTAAATAACTGAATTTATCAATTTCTTCACGACTGATATAAGTATTTAAGATTTTTTCAATGTGTTTATCAGTCATAATATTTTGATTTTTACCTTTTTCAAATTCTTTTGAAGCATCGATAAATAAAACATCTCTATTTGTTCGGTTTTTCTTAAGAATCATGATGGTTGTAGGTATACTTGTGTTAAAGAAAATATTTGCTGGTAATCCAATAACCGTATCAATTGCTCCTTCTTCTAACAATCTTTGACGAATCTTACCTTCTGCATTGCCTCTGAATAGTACACCATGTGGTAAAACAATTGCCATTACGCCAGAATTTTGTTTTAAATGATAATAACCATGAAGTAAGAATGCAAAATCAGCTTTTGACTTTGGAGCCAAAACACCAAAACTTGAAAAACGTGGATCTTGTAAAAAGCCGCTATTTGCTGACCATTTTGCAGAATAAGGTGGATTCATTAAAACAGCATCAAAATCTGTTGGTTCATCTGTTGGCCAGTCTTGATCTAAAGTATCAGCATCACGTAAATTTTGATTTTCTACAGCAACATCGTGAAGAATCATATTCATACGAGCTAAGTTATAGGTTGAACGGTTTAATTCTTGTCCAAAATAGGCAACATTATCTGGATAGTTTGAATATTTTTTTGCATTTAAAAGTAACGACCCTGACCCCATTGTTGGATCATAGACAGTGAAATCACGTTTATCCTCACGTCCATGCATAACAATTCGAGTCATTAGTTGTGAAACAGGTTGAGGCGTATAGAACTCACCTGCTTTCTTTCCAGAATCACTTGCAAATTGTCCAATTAAATATTCATAAGCATCCCCAAGAATATCACCTTCATGGTCTGCCAAATTAATATTAGACAATTCTTTCATAATTTTGGCTATTGTTGCATTTTGTTTTTGATTATTTGCACCTAATTTTCTAGAGTACAAATCTATATCCTCAAACAAATCTTCAAAAATTTCATTTGATTGTTCAATATTTCTGAAGCCTTGAGCTAAAGACTCTAATTGAAATTCACCCATGTTAGCTTGATTAACTAAAGCAGTAAAAGATAATGAAGGTTCCAAAATATAACCAATTTCGTCGTTAAGAATTGCAATCAAATCTTCACGTGTTTCATCATCCTGCCAAGAATCTTCAAATAATTTTTGTGCTTCATCAAGATTATGTGTTGGTTCTTCTAACACTTCTGAGATATAATAAAGCATTTTATCAGATAAGTATTTATAGAATACAAGGCCTAATAAATATGATTTGTATTCATTGGCATCCATTTTCGAGCGTAATTCATCCGCACAATTCCATAATGCTTGATATAAAGATCTTGAATTTTTAATTTCTTCTGTCATGTCATACTCCTTTTTTTATATAAACATTTTCGAAAGTAATGTCTTTTTCAATTCTTGATATTGTTCTATTTTTCGCTGATGAAGAGTGATGGTTGTATCAACTATTGAAAGTAAAAAACTGATGGCATCTTGCTCAGTTTTATTCGGTATATATGCAGTTGTATTTTTTAAATCAAGACTATTTATTGAGTCAAAAGTAGAACCAGTACTTAACTTTAACCAATAACCATTTAATTTAAATGTTTTCAGTAACTGAAAGATAAAACCATTTCCTTTTATTGATGCTACACCGCGACCTAGCACCACATTATATTCAGTAACTGCAACATCTCCAACAGGAGCTCGAACTGTTAAAATAATATCTCCTGGTTCTGCAGTTTTTGTAACCTCTTTTGTCCAGACTCTAGGATTTACTTTTCCATTTAAAATGTCTGCATTTCCTTGAACTAAAATATGGTCATTAGGATTATTTGTATAATTTAGTGAATTAGGCGATTGTCCCATAGTTATTGAAGTAATTTCCCCCAACTTTCGCTGTTCCCAATTGTCAGTAAAACCAGCAAATCTTAACTCAGGAACTACCCTTCCATTCTTAGGAAACATTTTTGAAAGTAAAGTTTTCTTTAAATTTTCAAGCGCTTCAAGCTTACGCTGATGAAGAGTGATGGTGGTATCGACTTGCTTGAAAAACAAGCCAACCTTTTCTTGTTCCTGTTCAGAATTAGGCAACAAATAACTAACGTGTATTAGTTGAGAAACTTTAATACTTGGCTGAACTGCACCCATTTCAATTCTTTTTGCTCGTTTTAGATTTTCTGATAACTGGAACATCTGAACCAAGAATTGTGGATTATTACCTTCTATTGCTCTGAAAGCCACGATATTTTGAGCAATAGTTGCCCCAACATAATCATCCATTAATGTTACTAGACCAGTGTTACCTACTGTAGAGAACAATATATCATCCTTCTTTATATGGGCTCGGAACCAGCCGCTGTATGTTTCTTCATCTACATATTTTGTCACCTTAGTATAATCAGGCGAAGCTTTACCCAGACTAGCAACCTCTAACAAAGGATAACGTCCAAATTCTTGAGTTGGTGGAGTTTTTCCTCTATTATCCACCGCTTTTATAACGAAATCCCCCAACTTTCGCTGTTCCCAAGCTTCAGCATTTTCACCAGAAAATTCTTTAAATCTTATTTTAGGTTGTGAAATTTTATTTTTTGACATCTACTTAATCCCCTTTCTAACGTCTGGTTTTTAGCGGTTCTACCACTTCTTCAACGAATGACTGATAAGCAGCTTTAATTTCTCTTCGATATTTTAGTGGGCTTAATGCCTTATCTCCATGTGTCTTCTTGTATTCATCGTAATTGCGAGAGTCGTCTAATGCTTTTTCTCCTCTTTGTCGTTTTTTACCAGGTAAATAATTTTCAGAATAGAATATCAATTCTTCTTCCCCTACAGCCCATTTTTTTGCAAATTCTTCCGTTTCTTCACGAATGACATTTTCATTTTTTTCGTCTAATAATTGCATAACAGATTGACCACGATAACTCACAGGATCCATTTGAATTTGATACCAGATATCTAAAATTTGTTTAGCTAACTGTGGGTTTGTAATAGATAATTCATTTATGTATTTATCTATGGAATCCATATCTTTCTTAGAAATGTCCTTAATCTCTTCATCATCGTCAGGAATAAATGATTGAATAAGACTTATAATATACTCATAATCAATAACATCAGAGTGAACCGATTCTAATTCATAATGAATATCGATTTCTTCACTGTCTTGAACTTCATCTATTACACGATTTTTAATTTCCTCTATTACATTTTGATATTTCCCATGGTAATCTTCAATAAGTCTATCAGATAGATTAAACTTCTTGAAGATTTCCTCTTTATCATAATCACTATAAACTTGAATGGATGCATATAACTTATCAAATTCTTGAAAGGCTTTAGCAAAGCGTTTTAACTCTTCAATTGAGGCACTTTCAATTTGAGGCGTATCCTCCGGTGTAGGAGCAATATCTAAAAGTGTTTTTAATTTTTTGTTAAAACGAACTATTTCTTCATCCCATTCAGGAGCTAAAACTGAATTTTCACCACCATTAGAATATAATCTTAAAGCATCATCCACTGCTAACTTAAATGTATTAGGGGATTGAAATGTCACTATTTGTCCATAATTCTTTTCTCTATCATATAAACGATTAGTACGACTAAATGCTTGAATAAGATTTTGGTATTTCATTGGAGGTCTATCAATGAACAGTGTAGATAAACAAGGTGCATCAAAACCAGTTAATAAACGGTCGACTACAATCACTAAGTCTAATTGTTCATCGCGAAAATTGTATATTTCTTTTTTTCTTGCTAAGCGATCATTAACATTCGTATTATAACCACGTAAGTCACTGATAGTATAATGGGTGCCGAATTCTTGATTATAATAATCCATGGCCTCTTTCATTTTATCTTGATTTTTAGTACTAGCTTCTTCATTTTCAGAAACGGAATACGTAATCGCAAATTTAGGAAAATCCGGAAGCCGCTTTTTTGTTTCCTCTGATATTTTAACAGGACTAGTACCATTTTTTACTGCTGTAAATAACTCAAAGTATTTTTGTGCTAAAGCGATGCTTCTAACCGTCAATATCGCATTATAAGTATTCCCTTGTCCTCTATGTAATCCTAACTTTCTTTGAGCTTGATTGACAATATAATCAACCACTTTAAGCATATGGTCTTCAGATTCATAGACTTCTTGAGGGATATCTTTTTCTTCAATTTTATTATGGAATGTATTTAAGTACTCAACTTGAAACCCTAAAACTGCTTTGTCTTTTATTGCTTCTTTAACAGTATAGGCATGTAAACATTTTCCATATTGTTCTTCAGTAGTTTGAGGTAAATCTCCAACTTGTTCCCGTTTGTTTTCTGCAAAAATAGGTGTACCTGTAAAGCCATACCACATTGAATTTACAAAAAACCTCGATAATTCTCGATGAGTTTGTGGCGTGACGGCTCTATGGCATTCATCCACGACAAAAGCAATTTCTAACTGTTTAATTCTATTTATTTTGCTTTTATAGTGCCCATATTCGAATTTGCGCAACATATTCATCATTTTTTGAATTGTAGTAACAACAACAGCTTTATCATTGGCATATAATCGATTAACTAATTCATTTGTATTCTCAGTTTCATCAATATCAAACACATCGTTTTCAGCATAAGACATGAAACTAGAGGTGGTTTGTTGATCTAAATCCCGTCTATCTACCACAAAAATAGTTTTATTAATACGTGGAATTTGTAAAAGGTTTCTTGCTACTTTATAACTAGTTAAAGTCTTTCCAGATCCAGTCGTATGCCAAATATACCCTGATTCTCTATTTTGACTTGCAAGTTTAACTTGTTCAATTGCGTGCACTTGATAGGGTCTAAGTAAGATTAAAGCTTTCTTTTCGTTATCCAATACAGAATATTGCATTACTAATTGATGTGCTCTAGGAATTGACAAAACATGTTCAGCAAATTCTAACAAATCATTAACAGGTTGATTATTTTTATCTACCCATTTAGTTAAAAATTGATCATTAAGTTTATTTTCTCTTGCTGCAGCTATATAACGAGTTTCAACCGTATTGGAAACGACAAACATTTGAAGTGAAGAATAAATCCCTCTAAACATGCCCTCTTTATCATATTTCTTTATTTGATAGAATGCCTCTTTAAAAGGAGTCGATCTATTTTTTAATTCGATATGAATCATCGGTAAACCATTAATTAGAAAAGTAACATCTAATCGACGATTACTGTCTCTTTCAGTTAATCGTTCCCTTTTTACTTGATTAACTACCTCATAAGAAGACGTTCCACCAGTAACGTTGTCTCGACGAATCACTTCTAACCTAATTTTTCCAAGTGTTGCATCCTCACGCTGTACTTCAACTCTAGCAATACCATTTTCACCTACTAACCATTTAGCAGCATTAAAATAATTTGTGAAATTTAATTGGTTTTTAATTTGTAACTTTTCCTGTTCTGTTAAAGGAACATCATTTAAAACGCTAACATTATTTTGTGCTAATTTTTCAAAGAAATTATCCCATAATTGTTCTTCTGTTCGGAGATCTTTACGATACGTCCACTGGCTTTCTCCAGTAGTTAAACGATCAATTAACTGGTTTTCTATTTTTGTTTCACCAGTAAACCTCATAACCTCTCCCCCATTTCATTAAATGTGTATACGATTAATATTTTATCATATTTAAGAAAATATTTATATATAGATTTTGAGATAACTTGGGAACAGCGAAAGTTGGGGGAACTTTCAAATCTTCTTAATAATTTGAGAATTCCTATTACTTCATCAGATAGAATAAAGGGTAGCACTCCGTATTACGGAGCAAATGGAATACAAGACTATGTTAGTGGAGAAACACATAAAGGAGATTTCGTTTTATTAGCTGAAGATGGTGCAAATGATATATATGATTATCCTATTATAAATGTGAAAGGATCGATTTGGGTTAATAATCATGCTCATGTTCTAGAAGGAAGACGAGGTAAACTATATAATTTATTTTTAGTTTATAGAATTAAATCAATTAATATTTCAAGTTATTTAGTTGGTGGTAGTAGATCGAAACTTAATAGTTCCATTTTAAAAAAAATAACATTTATGGTTCCGATTTTTAAAGAGCAAATTTTAATAGGAAACTTATTAAATCAAATTGATACGACCATCACTCTTCATCAGCGTAATTTATTTTTTCCTGTGAAAATATTTAATATTTCTCATATACTTTAGAAGTTCAATGAGTGGAAGGAGAATATTATGGTACAAGACTTACTTTTTGTAGACTATTATTGGAATTGGATTAATTTATACAAAAAAGGAGCGGTTCGTAATGTTACATTGTCAAAATATTATATGACGCATAAGTGGGTTGAAAAATTAATGCCTAATTTATTATTAAGAGATCTAAATAGATTAACTTATCAAACCTTACTAAACGATTATGCAAAGTTCCATGAAAAACAAACAACAATGGATTTTCATCATCAGTTAAAAGGTTCTATCATTGATGCTGTTGACGAAGGATTAATTGAAAGAGATCCTACACGCAAAGCAATCATCAAAGGAAAAACACCAAGGCAAAAGAAACAAAAATATTTAAGTCAATTTGAACTGCATACTTTAATACATCATCTTGATTTATCTCCAACAATATCTTGGGACTGGTTAATCTTACTCATTGCTAAAACAGGACTTCGTTTTTCTGAAGCCTTGGCTTTAACACCAGAAGATTTTGACTTTGCTCATCAAATGATTTCAATCAATAAGACCTGGGATTATAAGAATAATTCTGGCTTTTTACCAACAAAGAATCAGTCTTCTATTAGAAAAGTTAGAATAGATTGGCAATTAGTTATTCAATTTTCTGAATTAATTAAAGGATTGGATTCTGATAAACCTATCTTTGTTAATGGAAAAATCTATAATTCAACGATTAATAATATTTTAACTAGACACTGTCGAAAGATAGGGATTCCTGAAATTTCAATACATGGATTAAGGCATACACATGCCTCTCAATTATTAAGTGCTGGTGTTTCTATAGCTAGTGTTGCTCAGCGATTAGGTCATTCAAGTATGACAACAACTCAAAAAACTTATCTCCATGTCATCCAGGAATTAGAAAATAAGGATATCGATATTATCATGCGTTCAATGTCTGAATTATCTTAAAATAAACATTAACTAACTCATTGAACAAACATCCCTATCATATGGGATGTTTCTTTTCCTAAAAATCACAAGATCTTGTAAATTCGATTAATCTATCGATGACTTTCTTAAATGCTAAATCCCCAATATAATTATTATCATTTAAATAGGTTTGCCATAACTCATGAATAATCTCATCCTGTTCAATTTCTTCAATTATTTCATATACTTCTTCTAACAGATTTACTGTTTTTCTATTAGAAAATGTATTAATTATCGCCTCTCTTAAAATTTCGTTATTAATTTCGTCATGTTTTAGTGTATATAAATAATAAATATCATAAAAATCTCTCATTCTTGTAGTCGAGATATTTCTACTAATTATCGTTTCAAATTTTTCCGATAATAGTGTCTCTATAGGATATGCTAAAATAGGATAAATTGCTTTCGATAATAAGCTTGGATAATGATATAAAATTTCTCTGGGTGTAATTTTATCTCCCACGGTAATATCTAGTTTCAGAACATTCTCGATATTTTCGAAACGTGCTACTAAATGTATTCGATAATTTTCATAGACATCGTTTTCTTTGATTTCGGTAATTCTCTTTAATACAAAATCTACATTATCATTACTTTCAATATTGACAATGTCTAATATAACTTTTTCAATATAATTTTTCTTAACCGGTAAACCAATTACGGTAGTGTCCATATCTAATGTGGTTCTATTTTTAACACCAATAATTGCGGCTACTAATAAACCACCTTTAATAATAAAATTATTTTTATACTTTGATTTAGAGAGTCTTTCGATAAACTTTTCAAAGAAAAACATTTGGAGTACTTCTCCTGCGTTAAGTCCACGTACTTTTGCGTATTGTTTTATTTTCCCTTTAAGTTGATCCTTATTCATTAACCTAATACCTCCATTAAACTGCGGAGAGTTAATTCAATACCAAGTTTTCTAGAATATCTGATTAGTTTACGTTTATCAATTTGTGCTTGTTCAAAATAAGTTTTTATCGCATGAGTGTATATTTGCTTATCAATTTTATTTTTGTTAGCAATAATATCACAAATGGTTCTTTCAGCATCGTATACTTGAATTGCATTGCCAAAAGGAGACTTTTTAGTGCTAATACCTAAATCAAAGTTTTCTTTCTTGATGTAATGGACCTGTATGTTAGAGAACTTCTTTGTGAGACGACTAGCATTATACCCCTGAGGAACACTGATATGAAAGACGTTTGGGACGCGATCGCTTAAATCGTGTAAGTATAAGGCTGTATGATGTGAAAAGACAACGCGTTTATTCTTATAAGATATTAAAGCATAATCATCAACTAAGTCATCGTTTTGTATATAAACCCCTTCTTTTAGACGCTCCAATTTACCTTGGTTAACTAAATTGGATAGGGTTACTCTCGAAATCCCTTTTGATTCAGCTTGTTGTGTGGTGAAAGTTTGATAATTGGTTAACAGTTCTTCAACTTTATCCATAATGTCGCCTCCTTTATACATACATGCTTTAATTTTATAATTTTAACGCACAAATGTAAAGTGGCTAGTTGGAATTAAATCATATCACTCTCTATTAATAATAATTATTAGACTTTATTTTTTAAAATGATTATAATTTATATGGTGAAAATTTATTTTAAGGAGTGACAATATGTCAATTTTAGCAATTATTTTAGCTTTCTTTGGTGGCGTATTTGGTGCTGCGATTGGAGCGATCCCTGCGATTGGTTTATGTGGGTTCTCCGTCTTAATCGGCTCATCAATCATGGCTGCTGGAGGTTCGGCAGATTTCTTAAACAATGTCGCATTTGGTTATTTCTTTGGACCCCATATCGCTTTCACCGGTGCTGTGGCAGCAACTGCTTACTTAGGTTCTAAAGATAACTCTGGATTCCATGGAACAGATATTAATAAACAACCATTTGCTTCCAATGATTCAATGGCTTTATTAGTCGGTGGTATCTTCGCCGTTATCGGTTATTTATCAGCTTACTTAATTACTGAAGTATTGGGATTAAAAGTTGATGGTGGCGCAATCGGTATCGTAATTGGTTCAATCATTACTCGTTTAGTATTTGGTGGTGGCGAATTTATGTCGCAACCTGAAGAAGGACAACCAGTCTTCAATATGAGTTCCAATGATTTAGTCTTTGGTTTATTATGGTCAGCAGCTTACTCTGCTATCATCGCTTATGTAACCCAATTAACAGGTATTCCATTCTTTGGCTTTGGTTTTGGAGCGTTCTTATTCTTCTTTACCATCTTTGGTGCCAACTTCCCTGTTGGACATCATGTAGGAATTATCTCAGCTTTAGCAATGGTTGCTTTTAATAACTATTTCTTAGCGATTTTATTTGGTGTGATGGCGTGGTTCGTATTTGAGTTAGTCGCTCGTTTCTTCAATACCAATGTCAAAACACATATTGACCCACCCGCTTATGCAATTGCATTATTTTCATTCATTTTAAATACATTCTTCATTAAATAATGGCTCTATGTCAAGTAGTGTTGGTAA
>NZ_KV805771.1:0-311 GCF_001811625.1 Globicatella sp. HMSC072A10
GTATTCACAACCAATTTCAATTCTTTTGATAGAAATCGGCTGATACTCTGCAGAATTCGTTCGCCTGCTCGTTTACTTTTCGTAAAGATGACAAAATCATCGGCATAGCGGACGAATCGGTGTCCACGTTTCGTTAGTTCTTTATCTAACTCATGTAAATAGATGTTACTGAGTAATGGCGACAGGACGCCTCCTTGCGGGGCGCCTTTTCCTGTCTTCTGGAAGTTTCCGTTTAGTTCAATGACTCCGGCTTGCAAGAATCGGTTAATCAATCTCAGGATTGATTTGTCCTCAATGTGTTGTTTCAGAAG
>NZ_KV805772.1:0-19091 GCF_001811625.1 Globicatella sp. HMSC072A10
GGTTTCTATATACTTGGCTATTGGGCGCTTACAGTGTTCCGAACAATGTCATGGGAAGCAGATACTTTTCGCATTATCTTATTACCCCATCAGCAACAAGGAGCGACAAAAAGTATACAATCAAAGAATTATCATTTCGTCTTTTTGCCCCATCAAATACTAGCTATATTTTTAAGCATCAGAAAACAAAAAAGAGCCCCCTCGGGACTCTAACACTCTCAATATATAATTATTTTAAAGTGATATAACCAATTTCTTGACCTTTGGTAACATTACCTGAAGCAGTTATTTTATACTCTTCAATCACTTCTGAACCATTTGTAAAGATAACAATCATCGCATTATCTTTACCTTCCTTTGCTAAAGCATCTAAATCAACTTCAGATACTTTACTTGAAGCGGTGACTTTGTCGTTTTCATTGACATCTGTTTCGAATGGTTCACCATTTAACGAAACAGTATCAATACCCATATGTAATAAAACTTCTAACTCACCTGCTTTAAATCCTACTGCATGTTGAGTCGGGAAGACATTGACAATTGTTCCTTCTACTGGTGATGAAATTGAGCCATTCGTTGGAAGTACAGCAAAACCGTCTCCCATCATTTTTTGAGCAAAAACGACATCGTTTACTTGTTCAATATTGATTAACTCACCATCAGCTGGTGCATATAATTTTATTTCTTTAATTACAGGTTCTTTTTCTTGTTGTTTTTTCTTGAAAAATCCAAACATTTATATTAGCTCCTATCATAGTATAGTAGCTATATTATAACATACCAAATCATAGTAGTAAAAAAATATCGCTAATTTTTTCAAATAAGTGTATAATATAATAGGTATGAAAGCGAGGTTAAAAAATTTATGAATTTTGATATTTTAGAACTAATCCGTATTTTAATCTTGAGTATAGTTCAAGGGATTACGGAATGGTTACCGATTAGTAGTACAGGGCATATGATTATTATTGAAGAGTTTTTCTCACTGACTTCTAGTCCTGAATTTAAGGAATTATTTTTTGTCTTAGTACAACTTGGATCGATTATGGCAGTAGTCCTACTTTATTTTAATAAGTTAAATCCTTTTTCATTTAAAAAATCCGCACAAGAACGCAAAGACACTTGGTTTATTTGGTTTAAAGTCGCAGTGGCCAGTATTCCAGCTGTCCTATTTGGACTTGTTTTAGATGATTATATGGAGATGTATTTTAATAAACCTTTAGTAGTTGCCGCTATGTTAATTGTTTATGGTTTTGCCTTTATTTGGATAGAAACACGTCAAAAGAGTCGTCACTCTCATGAGATTAATACTTTCCAAACCTTAACCTTTAAAGACGCCTTTTTAATCGGATGTTTCCAAGCATTAGCCATTATTCCAGGAACCTCTCGTTCCGGTTCTACCATTTTAGGGGCATTGTTACTTGGTACTTCTCGTTTTATCGCCACTGAATTTTCTTTTTATATGAGTATTCCAATTATGTTTGGAGCAAGCTTGAAAAAACTGCTAAAATTTGGTCTAGTCTTTAGCCAAGCAGAATTAATTTACTTAGGCGTCGGAATGTTCGTTGCATTTCTAGTTTCAGTTATTGCGATTAAATTCTTGCTTAATTATATTAAGCGAAACGACTTTAAAGCCTTCGGTTATTACCGTATTATCTTAGGTTCCATTATCATTTTATACTTCTTATTTACTGGAAGATAAATTAAATAAAAAAAACGCTACTTAGCCGAATGTTATAGTATAGTGCCCGCAAAAAGTTAGATTTTTGGTCTAACTTTTTGCGGGCAGCTCAATGTTCTCGGTTAAATAGCGGTTTTTTTTGTTATTGATGCCATTCTATATGGTGTTTAGCCAATAAATCATCAGCTGCTTGTGGTCCCTTAGAGCCAGCTTCATAATTAGGGAAATCTGGTTCTATCTTTTGCCAGTGACTAAATAAATTATCGATATATTTCCAAGCGTGTTCCACTTCTAAGTAATGAGCAAAGTGACTCTTGTCGCCTAAAATACATTCAAAAATTAAACGTTCATAATCTTGTGGTGTTTGTGCTAATTGTTCATCTGTATAATAATATTCAAACGGAATGCTATAAGTATCATGTGAATAGCCAAATACCTTTTGGTTAACTAATAAACGATAACCTGTTCGCGGAGCAATTTCAATTCTTAAATGATTTCCGGCAATACCTTCCATCGTCGGTTTAAATTGAACATCAATTAAAGTCGATTTAGAATTGACACGTTTTCCTGTTCTTACGAAAAATGGTACACCCTCCCATTGAGGTAAATCCACTTCAACTTTCGCTGCTAAATAGGTTTCAGTATTGGAATCACTGGCCACATTCTCTTCCTCACGGTACCCTTTAAAATCCGCGG
Organism: Globicatella sp. HMSC072A10; assembly: GCF_001811625.1. Lineage (NCBI taxonomy): Bacteria > Bacillati > Bacillota > Bacilli > Lactobacillales > Aerococcaceae > Globicatella > Globicatella sp. HMSC072A10. Next base: position 2,378 of record NZ_KV805772.1, read on the forward strand.
CAGGACCATATTGTCCGCGAACAAAATTGGCTTTAACTTCTTCGGTTGTCTTCGGTAAATGAAGTGATGCAAGTATTTTAATTTTCTCTTCTTGAATCGCTTCTGCCGAATTATCTTTAGGTGCATCCATCGCTAACAAAGCCAATAATTGTAAAGCATGATTTTGAATCATATCACGAGTTGCCCCTGAGTGATCATAATATTCCCCACGGTCTTCAACTCCAACCTCTTCTAACAAACTAATTTGGAAATGATCAATTCCCTTATTATTCCAAATATCGCTGAAAAGACGGTTGTCAAAACGAATATTGCGAATCGCTTGTACCATTTCTTTGCCTAAATAATGGTCAATACGGAAAATTTGGTCTTCATCAAATGCTTGATTTAATTTTAGTTGGAGTTCTTGCGCTGACTCTGTATCATGTCCAAATGGTTTTTCAATTATTAAGCGATTATACCCATTTTCCGTAATCAAGCCTTCCGTTTTTAAATGTAAGGTAATGGTTGGGAATAATGCAGGTGATAATGAAATATAGAAAATACGGTTCCCATCGGTTTGGTATTGTTGATCAAGCTCTGCTTGAAAAGCTTTTAAATTTTGATAATGTGCTTTATCATTCACATCATGGGATAAATAATACATATGCGTTAAGAATTCTTCCAAATGTGTTGCATCTTCTACTTCTTTTGCGACACTTTGTCTAACAGTTTGACGCATATCCTCGTGGCTCCACTTAGTTCTTCCAGTTCCTATCAAGGCAAATTGTTTCGAAAGATGACCATTCTTGTATAGTCGATAAATTGCGGGATATAATTTACGCGACGCCAAATCTCCAGTCGCGCCAAATAGTGTCAAAATTAATTTATTTTCAGTCATGATACCCCTCCGATATATTTACTCATTATATTATAATCTATCACTCACAATATCTCAATTATATCTTTTAAAAACAAATAAGAGAAGAAATTTGATTACAATTAGAGCTTAATCAAAAATTCTCCCCTTATCGATCTGGATTAAAAAAATCTGTTAATTGGGTTTCAATGAGCTTTTATTATTGTTACCTATTTTTTTCTATTTATATTTTGAGTTCTCTCTTTTGTAGGGTTATACCTAATCGATTAAATGGCATTAAATAGTGATGTAAGAAGCCGCATGAATCGATTAATTATTTTCCACGACGTTTGCCTTTATTTTTAGTGTCACGTAAACGATTTTTCTTCTTCACAACTTTTTTCTTAGATTTCGGTTGATTGGCTCTACTTTTTGCTTGCGCCTTGCGTTTAATACTTTGCTCTTTTTCAACTTCAATATTCGCTAATCGTAACGCATCACGTTCTTCAATCGTCACGAGTTTTCCTTGATAATAAGCGCGTTCTTGTAGGTTAACCCCTTCATTCATTAATATATGAGCTAAATCCCTAAACTCTTGCTCATTTAATAATGATAAGACGGTTCCTTTATTACCCATGCGACCAGTTCTACCAGAACGGTGCAAGTATGTTCGAGCATCGTTGACGCGATTATAGTGAATCACACATGGTAAGTCGGCTATATCAAGACCTCGTGCTGAAACATCGGTTGTCAATAAATAAGTAGCTTTGCCTTCTCTAAAAGCATTAATAGCATGTTCACGCTCTAATTTTGACAATTGTCCATGTAAAGATACAACATTAAGACCATCATAAATTAATTTGGCTGCCACTTGATCCACTTCATTAACTTGCTCAAAAAAGACAATGGCTTGCATGCCCTCAACATGTGAAAGGCGTTTTAAATATTGAATCTTTTGACGATTTTGCACAATCAAACCAAAATGTTCGATATTTTCTAATGAATGATGGTCTACGTTTACGACTCGAACACTTTCTCCCATCTCGGCTGCCACCTTAACTAGCGCTTGACCAAAAGTAGCCGAAACCCAAACTTTTTGCACATCACGCATTAATTTATTAGTAAACTTGTCAATGGTAATGGCTTGCTCATCTTCATATAAATAATCTGCTTCATCATAAACGATGGCTTTGACTAAATGAAGTTTTAATTTACGCGATTGCTCGCTTAACTCATATAAACGACCAGGAGAAGCCACAATGACTTCCGGTTTGTCTTTCAAGGCATTAATTTGGCGTTGCATATTGGCACTACCCAGAATTGTTAGGACTTCAAGTTCTTTGGATCGCCCCCAAAGTTCAGCTACCTCTCCAATTTGCTTAACTAATTCTTGTGATGGCGCTAAGACTATTAATTGTAAAGTATTATTTTTTTCAACTTGCGCTAATAATGGTAACAGATAGGCTAATGTCTTACCTGTTCCCGTTGGTGAAACAGCTATCACCGATTCACCACTTTGAATGATGGGATACAACGCTTCTTGTATGGGACTCATTTGCTCGAAACCCTGCTGGTCCCATATCTTTTTAAAAGGTTCTTGAATAAAATTTGTCATATTGACTCCTTAATTAAATTTTAGATTGGCTGATTTTCTTAATTGTTCCATGACTTGTGCAACTTGTAAACTCATCTGCTTCCAGTCTTCATAACGAACTTTTTGCTGAATATTATCGGGATCTGTCAATACTTCTGCAAAAGCAATTAGTTCATCGTACATAACATTTTCTGGGCGATAATCGATTACTTTAGCCTCTTGTCCCGCTTTATTAATTAATTTAACACTCGCAATCCGAGTAATGCCCTCAATCACCACTGTTTCATCATCGAAGTAAATCTCAGATGGCATAATCGAATGAACGCCTTTAGACATAAAGATATTTACTTGAGAATGTTTATATTTTAAAATCGCATTACCAAATAAGTCAATTTGATTTGGACCTTTAACGGTATGGTAACTGACGCTATCAGGCATACCGAATAAATCCAAGGCTACATATAATGGATAAACACCAATGTCCATTAAAGTACCACCCGCAAATTTTGGATTAAAAATATTTGGTTGCTCTTCTTGACCCGCCATCGCTTGAATATATTGTTCATAACGAGAAGAATATTGACCAATATTAAAATTAGCCCCTAAAAATGGTTGTGAATGTCCCTTTTGTAAATTTCGAACTAATTGTCTTAAACGTCGATAATTGCGATTGTGGTAGTGTACCGCTGCCTCAAATACTTTAACTCCTTGCTGTTCAGCATATTGATGGATTTGATACCATTCACTAACCGAAGCAAAGGCCGGTTTTTCAACAATCACATGTTTCCCTGCACGAATCGCTTCTTTCGCGTACTGAAAGTGCAAACTATTCGGACTCGCAACATAAATAACATCAATGGTGGGATCATATAATAAATTATTTAATTGATCACAATAATAATCAGCTTGATAAAACTTAGCAATATCACGGGCATTTTTGGCATTACGAGAATAGATTCCCTTAATATGATATCGTCTCGTCAATTTTAGAGCTTGAATAAATTGTTCGGTAATCCAAGAAGTACCAATGGTGCCGACATTTAACATGGTCATTCCTCCTATTTCATAATGCGTCGATAAATCGCTAATAATAATTCATATAAAATAATGACACTGACAAAATAAATTAAAAATAGATTTTCTGGTAAGACTAAGATAATTGAATCGACTAAAGGGTCAAATAACCATAAATCGTTTCGGAAAAAAACTTGATGGAATAACAAAAAGATTTGATCAAAGGCAATGACCATTAAAAAAAGTAAAAGAAGCGGAAAATAAACCGCTAATTTAGAGAGTTGATATTGCAATTTTTTGACACCTAATTTGTTAGTAGACTGATAATTCCATCCTAAAAATATCAAGCCACAAATAGTCAAAACAAAATTAGCTTGCATTAAATATTTCACTTCAACAAAATGTTGGATACCAGCAGCGGAACTCGAAAAATCAGGAAAATTAAGGGTTTTAACTTGAGGTAGAATTAAAAAGTCCATCATATGATCGATATTCACTAATAATTGTGTTTTGGTTAATCCGACTGGCGTAGCTAAATCAACAAAACTTAAATAGCCACGATAAATCAGCCCGCCTGATAAGATGACAATCGAAATTGCCAAACTTATAAATGCAACAATCATCAACAACACGCGCATGAATTGTTTGAATTGAATCATATTAAAGCTCCCATTGCGATAAATCTTCCACCACATAGGTAGGTGGAATCGGTAAATTGGCAACATCTTCCGGATGAGTCACACCCGTTAATACCAACAGTGTGTCCATTCCATTATCAATCCCAACACGAATGTCGGTTTCATAATTATCTCCTACCATTAACACTTCATCGATTGTCAGACCTAATCGGTGTAGGCAGCCTTCTAAAATAGGACGATGTGGTTTCCCCATAATAATCGGCTCTACTTCCGTCGTATGTTGGATAAAAGCAGTTAACGCACCTGAACTCGGCATCATACCATTTTCTGTTGGAATACGACGATCGGTATTGGTCACAATAAATGGAGCGCCTTGGCGAATAGCATTAGCGGCTGTTGCTAGTTCATGATAGGTTACTTCACGATTAAGTGCTTGCACTACCACTTGCGCATTTTCTGTTTGATCAATCTGATAGCCGGCATCTTCAATCAATTTTTTAAAGGAAGGCTCGCCCACTACATGGACTGTTTGTCCTAGATGATGTGCATTTAAATAATCAATTAAAGCTAATGACGAAGTATAAACATTTTTTGGTTCAGCTGGTAAATGATAATTATTTTGTAAATTTAAGGCCACTTCTTCCGGCGTTTTCGTTGCATTATTCGTCATAAATAAATAGGGTATCTCTTTTTCATGCAACTGTTTAATAAAGGCTTCTGCCGTTGGAATTCGTCTTTTTCCAAAATATACGGTTCCATCTAAATCAATTAAATAAGCTTTATACTTTTTCATTGAATGCTCCTTCTAAGGTTGTTGTTTAATAATAAAATTTCGTTTGTTAGTACGATGAGTTTGTTTTTGTTTTGATTTCACCACTTTATTGGCTTCAAAATCAGCTTTTTTGTTTTGTGGTGTATGTTGCTTTCCTAATTGCTTAATTTGAAAAGCTTGATTTTGTTCACGTTGGTTATGACGTTTATGGCGTGATTTCCGTTTGGTTTTCTCATTATTCGTTGTCAATGAATTTTGTTGTTTTTGATGAATCGTATTAATAGGATTTTTTGTAGGTCGTTTCGACTGTGGCTTAGCCTGGCTAATTCGTTCTCGCAATTGATTGTATTTAACCAATGCTTCTTCTTTTGCTAAAACAAAATAACGGCAACCGAAATTACAATATTCTTTTAAATAATCATCTAAGTAATCAATGATTTGTTCACGTGGCACCTTACGACGATTAATTTGATAAAAACCTCTTAAACGTAATTGTTCAAAGCCCCAATCACCTACAATAAAATCAAAACGTTCAAAATACTCTTGATACCTCGCTTCAAAAGCACCAAAATCAAAGCCTTCGCGATAATTGGTTGCGACATGATAAATTTGTTCATTGATTTGAATAGTGGTCTCATCAATTTGATGAATATTTTTTTCTGATACATCTTCATCATGAATAATCGAGGTTAAGATGGATTCAATTTGATCAGAAATCGTATCAATAGATTTTTTAGACATCAAAAATCTCCTTTCAAGGATAATATGGATAAATATCATTATTGTATTGAGTTAACATTCTTTATTATAACAGTAACCACACTAGAAATGAAGAACAACTAAAAAAAGAATCACGATTGAATAAGGAGGCTGAGCAAAGGGAGTTGACATAAACTTGATAAAATTAGTTAAGATTATTGTTTAATAATTAATAACATAGTGGTTGGGTAGTATCGAACTGTTTTAAATCAATAGAGAACATAACAATTCATTTCCATCGCAACAATTATCGTTTTAAATTGATTACTGAGCAAATAAAAAGTTATTTGAGAATCACTTTGCTACCTACTGCTATCTTTTATCGCCGTCATGCGCTTACTGATTCAATCCACATCTGTTAGGTTACTACACTCAGTGTCACCATTATATATAGACGGTCCAAACCTGATTCAACTACATTTGTTAGGTTACTACACTGTATAATAAAATCCAAACAACAAAAAAAGCCGGTCAGAAATCATACATTTCTTTCCAGCCTTTAGCTTTATCCAATCTTAATTTAAAATTTAATCGGTCCTTGAATTAATAATAGTCCCAATGCAAAGATTCCTAATGCTAAAATAGCAAAAATAAAATTAGCAGGAATTCTAGGAAGTTCAATTTTTAATATAAAGCCCACTAAACATAATCCAAATGCTAAAATCCATAGATACATCACCAAGTCGGTGGGTGCTATCCAAGTTAAAATTGATAATAATGGTAACACCATCGCAATCGACACTAATGGTAAACCATAGACAGAACTTTCTTCTACTTCACCTTGAAGCTCCAAAGGCCGATTATAATGAGCAATTCGAGTCGCTACTGCTAGTAAATAAAAAGCAGCTACCATTACCGAAACCACGCTTTGATTAGTAATCTGCACTAACAAAACGCTCGGTGCCAATCCATACGTTACCATTTTACTTAAAGAATCCAATTCAATTGCAAACGATAATTCTTCTTCTTCCAAATCTTCTTGGTATTGATACGCTCCATTAAAAAAGTGGATGATTGCTCCAATAATAATCGACATAATGGCATAATGAGTCTCGCCAATCATGGTAAATCCTACTGATACTGACCCAAAAAACAGAAAAATAATGACCAATAGATTTGCTTTATTTAAATTTCCTAAAATCATGGTATCCCTCCTAAATCCTATTTACATCTATATTTTATCTAGTTTTGAAAACTATTTCAATCAATCTGCTAAAAATTGCCATAGAAATATTTTTTAACAGCGAACTTTTAAACACGATTGATCGATTATATAGAAATGTTCTTGATAGCCCGGTCATCAAATCTCCCTAAATAATTGCACTTTCACCATTATTTTTATATACTTAGGTAAAACCCAAGGAGGTAAAAAACATGAAATGGAAAATACTTGCTGACTCCGGATCATGCATCAGACATGAAGAAAAAATAACCGATGAGATTGGCTTTCAAGTGGTTCCCTTATTAATTAATATTGGTACCGAGTTATTTATTGACGACGATCTTAGTAAAGTTCCGGATTTAATGGACTCTATGGAACATAGCAAATTAGGTTCTTCAACCGCTTGTCCGTCACCTGATACTTACGCTTCAGCTTTTATGGATGCAGATAATATTATTTGTTTTACAATTTCGGGTGCTTTATCAGGAAGCTTTAATAGTGCTCAATTAGCAAAAAACCTTGTTTTAGAATCACACCCTGAAAAAAATATTCAAATTATTGATACTCTTTCTGCTGGGACTGAAATGGATATTTTAGTAGATAAGACGATTGAATTAATACAAGCAGGCAAATCATTCGATGAAGTCGTGACAGAAGTAGAAAATTATCATCAATCAACTGGTTTAGTCTTTATGCTAGAGTCAGTTGATAATCTAGTAAAAAATGGTCGCTTAAACCGTATAGTGGGTGGGATGATTGGTTTACTGAATATTCGCTTAATTGGTGTTCGTAGTGACGTTGGTCAAATTGAAGTCGTTCATAAATCAAAAGGGGAAAAACGTGCACACAATTCAATTGTTGACGTACTTACCGAAGCTAACTTTAATAATGGACGTATTGATATTTCACATTGCTTAAATGAATCTGGTGCCTTAAAACTAAAAGAGGTCATTTTAAAATCATTTCCACAGGCAACCATTAACATCCGTCCAACCAGTGGCTTATGTAGCTACTATGCGCAACGTGGTGGTCTAATGGTCGGTTATGAAACTGTATAGAAACTGTATAATAATAGCGTTTGAAGATGGACAATACTTGATAAATTCATTCAAGTGATTATTCGAAACTCATCAGCGCAATGGGTGATAGGCCTCACACTACGTCTTAAAGAAGTTAGGCATAAAGTTGATAAATTCAATCAAGTGATTGCTCGATAATTAAAAGCGTACGGGTTGAGTGACCCATACTGCGTCTTACAGACTTGTTTGAGGTCTACTCACCTGTGCGGGGGGTAGGCCGACGAAGCGAAAATCGAATGATTTTCAACTTCTTGCCCACACCCTACCTACTTTTTGTTTGAAGCACAATTAAACGCTGACATAACAATCTCACACTTTGCTAGTACGTCTTTATCTGAAAAGCTGAACGCCTTGGTAATCAACTAAAAAATCGATAAAATAAAAATGGACAAGATCTAAAGTTTTAACACTTTAAGCTCTTGTCCATTTATTTAATAACTAATCTATTGTCTATTTTTGTTGATAAAACTAAAGACAATAATTAAAATAACTGCTCCTAAAAATGAAGCAATAAAACCTGTATCATGGAATAAATACTCGCCAATAGCTGATCCTAATAAACCGGCGATAATGTTCCCAATAACACCACCAGGAATATCTTTACCTAAAAGTAAGCCAGCTAACCAGCCAATTATCCCACCAATAATTAAATTTACTATCATCGTAACCTCTCCTTAAATGAATGTAACACCATTATACCTTAGAACAGCACAATGAGCTAATAATGAACATAGTTAAAAATATTAGTTAATACCTTGATGCTACTGAATCCATCCTATTAACTCTCCCTATCAAGATGTTAACGCATCGTCACAAATTCTTCACTACCCGTAGGGTGAATCGCAACGACTGCATCAAATTGTGCTTTAGTAGCCCCCATCTTCATAGCGACACCGAAACCTTGAATCATTTCATCAACGCCTTCACCAATACCATGTAAGCCAATCACTCTTTCTTCTTCACCTACACAAACTAATTTAAAATAACAGGGTTCACGATGCCAAGCAGCACTAGCGTACATTGAGAAGAATTTAGTACGGTAGACTTTAACGGCATCTTTTCCATATTGATCAACTGCTTCCTGTTCAGTTAAACCAATCGTTCCAATAGCTGGATGACTAAAAATAACCGTTGGAATCATGTCATATGAGATGGCAGAAGTTGTCGCATCATTAAATAAATACTCTGATAATTGACGTCCAGCTTTAATAGCTACCGGCGTTAAATCAGCCTTACCGATTACATCACCTATCGCATAAATATTTGGCACGGTTGTTTGATGTCCTTCATCGACTTTAATATGACCCGATGGCAATAATTCAACATCCGTGTTTTCTAAACCTAATTGGTCGGTATTAGGTTGACGACCAATCGCCATAATCACTTTATCAACGGTTAAGATGACTTTATCCCCAACTAAACAATCAATTTTATCCCCATTTTGGCGATATTCCGTTATCGTGGTATTAGGAACTAAAGTAGGACCATTTTGAGCCATCGCTTCTACTAAACTTTCACCTAACATTTGATCAAATTGTCGTAATGGACGGTCATATCTGACTACTAAATGGGATTTGACACCAAGTGAATGTAACGCACCCGCTAATTCAACGGCAATATAGCCGGCACCGATAATTGCCACGGTCTCTGGTAAACTATCCCAATTGAAAAAGTCATCAGAAGTATCTACTAATTCAATCCCTTTGACCTTAGGTAAACTTGGACGACCACCGGTCGCAATCACAATATGTTTCGCTTCAAGTACTTCGCCATTAACTTCCACTTGATTATTATTAAGAAATTTAGCAAACCCTCGGTAAACATCAATGCCATTTTTTTCAAATCGATTGCCATAACCATTACGTGAACGGCTAACATAACCATCACGCGCTTCTAAAAATTTTTGATAATCAAATTGTACATTGTCAGCAGTAAAGCCATATCCTGGTCCATAATGGCGAATGGCCTCATTTACTTTGGTAGCATACCACGTTACCTTTTTGGGCACACATCCCAGATTAACACAAGTCCCACCAACTAAACCACCTTCAATGACTGCAACTTTAGCACCATATTCAGCTGCTCGATTGGCTGCTCCACTGCCGCCACTACCGCCACCGATGGTAATTAAATCATATTGTTTCATATTCATCCCTCTTTCATTCACTATCAAAATAACGATAGCATATTTTAACGATAACTGAAATATTTTTGCCTAAATGAAATTACTTAACAGGTGCAAATAATTCATGAAACTGCTATAATACCGTTTGGTGATAAAAATATGAATAAAACAAAACAAAATATTATGTTGGAAGGCGACATTACCAAAACAATTATTGCCCTTTCAGCCCCTCTGATGTTTAACAATTTAATTCGAACTCTTTATAATTTAACCGACGGCCTCTATGTGGCTCAGCTCTCTTCAGATGACTTTGCTGCTACCGCTTTTGTTTGGCCACTAAATTTTCTATTTATTTCTTTAGGTATGGGAATTGGCGTCGGTGCCACTACTTTAATCGCACAACGCTTAGGTGCACGACAATATGAAAAAGCCAATCAATTTGCCCAAAATGCGCTCAACCTCTCTCTAATTATTGGCTTACTCGTTTCGATTATCGGTTATATTTATTCAGCAGACTTTGTTAGCTGGATGGGTGGCACGGGAGAATTCACGCTTAAAAGTACGACATATTTAAAAATTAATTTCATCGGTCTCTTTTTCGACTTTGGTTATTTTGCCCACCAAGCGATTCTCAACTCTGAGGGAAACAATAAGACTATCACGATTATTAGTACCATCTCCTCTTTGATTAATGTAATTTTAGATCCTATCTTTATTTTTAAAACCATTCCCTTAATTAATTTACCTGGTTTGGATATGGGGATTGCAGGTGCCGCTTGGGCGACAGTCATTTCTAAAATGATTCTTTTAATACTAGCCGCTTATGTGGTTAAACGTCAGTCACAAGTTAAAGTACGTCTACTAAATCGTGAATACCATTTTCCAATTATTCAAGAATTAACTAAAATTGCGCTCCCTTCAGCCTTAGGTTATAGCGGTGCTGCCATGGGATTTACTGTTTTAAATGGCTTAATCCAATCATATGGGACGGATACTTTAGCAGCTTTCTCGATGGGCAATCGCTTATCTGATTTATTAACACAACCACAAATGGGGATTGGGATGGCTTTAACTTCTTTAATTGGCCAAAATATCGGAGCACAACAATTTGATCGTGCCAAAGCAATCTTTAGACGCACTAATTTTATTATTGGATTCATTTCAATTATTTCTTCATTTGTTATTTATTTCTTTAAACAAGATTTACTATCACTGTTTATTACCGATATGAGTAATCAAAATCTTTGGAATCAAGCCATTGAATATTTGATGTATAGTACGTTCATTATCTTTTTTATGGGATTCTTCTCTTCTTATAATGGGGTCTTCCAAGGGATGGGTAAAACCAATTATTCGATGTTCATGTCAATCGGTCGTCTATGGTTATTCCGCTTACCACTCATCTGGTTATTCAGTAACTTTAGTAATCTTGGTTCAACCGGGATTTGGATTTCCATGTTGTTATCAAATGGTTTAACCGTCTTAATCGCGGCTTTTGTCTACCATAAAATCGATTGGAAACAATTGCAAAAAAATTAATTCAAAAAAACTTGAAGGTGTAAAGGAAAAATACTTTACAGGGTGATAATAATCTGATACAATACATACTTGTGAATGATATTTATGGAGGTGAAATGAACATGGCAGTTAAAATCCGTTTAAAACGTATGGGTGCTAAAAAACAACCATTCTACAGAATCGTTGTTGCAGACTCTCGTTCTCCACGTGATGGTCGTATTATCGAACAAATCGGTACTTACAACCCACTTACAGAACCAGCTACTTTAGACATTAAAGAAGAATTAGCTTTACAATGGTTAGCTAATGGTGCACAACCATCTGATACCGTTCGTAACTTATTCTCTACAAAAGGTATTATGACAAAATACCACGAATCAAAAAAATAATTGATTAAAAATGGAAGTCTTTTGACTTCTTTTTTTTTACAAAAAATTCGAAAACGGTTCATATTTTCAAATTTTATTCAAGCCTTTTTCACCCACTCCAAAAAAATTAATGATATAATTAAATCATAAAGAGGAGGAGTTTATTATGAAACTTATGAAAAAAATGACCGTGGTCTTAGCGTTAAGTTCCTTAGCAATTGTCCCAATTAGCTCTAGTGTCATCTCATTAACAGAAGTTCAAGCAACAACCCCAGCCACTGCACCACAACGTGAATTATCATTAGGTGCATCTTTAACCGCACAAGAAGCTGAGCAAACCAAACAACTATTAGGTGCTAATAATTTGCCTATCGATAATACAATTTATGTTGACGGTACTGTCGTTAACCAATATTTACAAGATGGGTCAAATCAAAATACCGGTGTTTTCTCAAGTGCCTTAATTGAAAAATTACCAGAAGGTTCTGGTGTGCAAGTACAAGTCATTACCCCACAAAACATTTTAGTGGTCAAACCAACGACTTATCAGAATGCAGCCATTACTTCAGGTGCCAAAGACGTACTCATTAAAATCGCAACTGTTAAACCGGTAACCGGTGAAGGTGCGTTAGCAGGTGTTTATGCTCTCTTTGAAAAAGCCGGCTTAAAAGTTGATCAAAAATCAATCGTCGTCGCTGAAAAAGAGATTCAATTAGTCGAACAAGCGAAAAAAGAAAATCAAGTAACAGATGTTCAAATCAATAAAATTATTGTCGAAATGAAAACCCAAATTACCAATACAGTGGTAAATAATCAAGAAGTTAACATTGACACTATTGTTCAAACCATTATCAATAACAATCCGGATATTAAATTATCAAATGAAACAATTGAGTTCTTAAAACAAGTCGCAAAAGATTACTCAGAAACTGAAGCGGCTAAAAATAAAGACACCGTTGATCAATTAGATAAAAGTATTACCGAAGATGCTAATAAGCCATATGCAGTAGACTTAAATCAATTTGGTGGCTATGCCACATTCAAACGTGATGGCGAAGGCATTCCACAAAATATTCAAGTCTCATTATTAGATAAACGTGTTTATTTCATGGACAGCAAAGCTACTTATGAATTAACAACCGAAAATATTGACACTAAAGAATTGACAGCTATTGCTCAAGATGGATCAACCCGTCAAGTAAAAGTCAACACCGTTTTACATTTAAAACCTGTTGCTGATACCGGGGCAAAAGAATCCGAAGATTTATACTTATTCTTCAACAATTCTGGTACGATTTCATTATTAACACCAGATTACAGCGGACAAGCTGGTCAAGAAGGTATGTTAGAATATGTTCTAACTGAAACACCTACTCAAACTGATGTTGAAGAACCTAGTTTAGAAGACTTCCCATATATGGTTGATTTAAATATTTTACAAGATAAAACTTACTTCGTACGTGAAGGTATGAATATTCCTAACGGATTAAACTTAGCTAAAAATGATTTAACCTTAGCTTACGATTATCCGGAACAAGAATCACAAGTATCAAATATTGAAATTACCAATATTCCAACTCAAGACATTCGTGTCTTCTCTGCCGATGGTTCTGGTATTCGCGATATTAAAGTAAATACAGTAATTCGTTCAAAACAAGGTAGCGAAAATCTATTCCTATTTGTTAATAAAGATGGTGGTATCTCATTAGCGACACCAAACTATGCTGGTAATGTTGACGAATCCGAAAAAGATGTCATGTTAGAATACTTAGTAGGTACTCAACCTGAAGCACCAGCTGAAGAAACAACTGAAGCGCCTGCCGAGGAATCAACTGAAGCACCTGCTGAAGAAACAACTGAGGCGCCTGCCGAAGAAACAACTGAGGCTCCAGCTGAAGAAACAACTGAGGCACCTGCTGAAGAAACAACTGAGGAACCAGCTGAACAAAATACAGATGATTTCCCTTATATGGTTGATTTATCACATATAGCTGGTGAAACACCATTCTTTAATCCAGGAATGAATATTCCAAATAATATTATTATCAATACTGACGCTAACTCTGTTACATTTAAAGCTGCTGATGGTAGCGAACCAGTTGGAACAGCAACCTTTACTAATATTCCAACCAAAGAAATTCGTATTTTCTCACATGATGGATCAGGCATTCGTAATGTCAAAGTCAATACCGTCATTCAAATTGAAGGTATTGAAGGAGATTTCGCAAATGAAATGTATCTATTCCAAAATGCGAACGGTGGTGTCTCACTTGCAACGCCAAATTACGCTGGCAATGTAGAAGAAGCAGATAGAGATGTCATGATTGAATACTTAGTTGGTGAATATGTCCCTGAAGATAATTCTGATAATTCAGGAAACGAGGAAGCTGTTGACCCAAGTGAATATCCATTTATGGTTGATAAGAGTGAAGTATCAAGTGACACTCTCTTTGGAAATGACGGCATGAATATTCCAAACGAAATCACGTTAAATTCATCAGAGGGAACCGTGAGTTTTGTCTACCCTGGTACAGAACCACAAAAAGGCGAAATAAAATTTGAGGTAGTCCCAGAAAAAGAAATTCGTGTCAATTCACATGACGGCTCTGGTGTCCGTAATGTTAAAGTCAATACCGTTATCAAAGTATCCGGGCTTGAGGGAGATTTAGCTAAGGACATGTATCTCTTCCATAATGCTCAAGGTGGTATTTCTTTAGCAACACCAAATTATGCTGGTAATACCGATGAAGCAAATCAAGATGTGATGATTGAATACCTCGTTAAATAACCATCTTAATCGATTGCTACCACCTATACAATAATAGTATAACTTAATTTTTAATTAAGAAACTTAAATTGAAAACGACTGGAATTTTCCCATTTCCGGTCGTTTTTATTTTTCTTTTCACAAACGAAAATTGCTTATACAATATTTAAGTGTTCTATCATCATTGATTCTACCACTCTTTTAAAACTATTTTTTTATCTAACTTTGTGAAAAATATATAATACTAACGAACTCATTCAATTAAAATTCTTATTATTTTTTTAAACATTTTGAAAGGCTTATCATTTTACTTTGAATTTAAATTTAGATATGCTTTAAGTAGTTAATATGAGAGGAGAGAATTAGAATGAAAAAATCATTATTAGCTAGTACATTGATATTGTCATTGTTAGCCGGTACTTTTGTACCAACACTTTCCCCTGCTTATGCAGAGGAAACAACAACAGTTTCTGAAGATGAAGCAGAAACTACAGCAGCAGAAACCACAGCAGAAGAAACTACCGTAGCAGAAGAAACAAGTAACGCAGAAGAAACAAGTAACGCAGAAGAATCTTCCGAAAGTAATGAAAGTTCTGACGAAGACTCCGATGATACTGATGACAATGAAACAAATAATGAAGAAACTCCTGGAAACAATGAAGAAACACCTGCCAATGATGATGAAGCAGATGCAGCCGATTGGGAAGCTTTTCAAGCTAAGTTACAAGAAATATTAGAAGCTGAAAAAGTAGACGTTTTATATAAAAACTTAAAACCAATCAATTTAACTGAAAATGTTGACGGCATTGATATTATCATCAATGGTTATTACTACTATGAAATAAGTAATTTTGATGTTGACTGGGAATATGTATTTGGTGATCAAACAGAAAAAGCTGGTGTAATTGTCTATGATATCACTTTAAAAAACACGGGTGATCAAGACCTATACCCTGTTCCTACCTTCGATACAAAGGTGACCGGCAATGATGATTTGATTATGCATAATACTTCTTTAGTGAAAGAATCACAATCACTAAATTGGTTATTCCATACAGATAACGAAGGTGTCTTAGAAGCGGGTCAAGAAATTCGAGGTTTCTATCCGCTAGCTGTTACACCAAATACAATGGAAAAAATTGAAGCTGAAGGCATTGGTTTAATGGAAACACCAACTGTTTATACCTCTGAAGAATTTGATTCTGAAACTTTATTAGCTCGTGGTACTAACATTCGTATTCCATTTACTACCAAAGGTGAAGAAATTGCAGCTGCAGCCGCTGACTTTTATCCTGATGTCTACACATTAGAAAATTGGGGTAATAAAACACTAGTTGATGAAGTTGAATTAGGTGAAACAATTGAGTCCCAAGGTTTAAGTATTACGGTCGATAGTTACCAAATAACAGAATTAGAACCAAATGAAGATTATAAAGATCGCTTTGCAGACTTTGAAGATGGTGCGTATTTATTAACGTTAGCTGTTACATATGACAACCAAACTAAAAAAGATTTACAGTTAGATATGGTTTCAGGTAACTTAACATTAGCTGATATGATTAGTTCCTTTAGCGAAGGTTTATTAGAGCCCCGTTTAGAAAATCGTGAATTACCTGCGGGTGAAACAGCCTCACGTTATCACACATTCTTAATGGATGGCAAAACTTATGAAAAATTCGCAGAAGATGATTGGGTATTAGAACTAAAACCTCAAGATACAGATTTTGACCGTTTAGGTGCAAAAGATGCTTTCTTCTTCGAACTAAAATAATAATGTTAAAATACTTGTGGTTTTAGAGAAAAGCTGAAGTATTTCTTACCAACGATCGTGATTGTATTGACAATTTAATAGCTGAGTAGTCTTAAACAATGTCCTATCAACTGACTTAATAACTACTCGACTCGGGAGTGAGCAGACGTAGTGAAATTCTAATGATTTTCTACTTCTAACTCGCTCCTTTTTTCATTATCACTTCAGTACTTTCTACTCAATAATCAGCAGATAGTTATGGTAAAGATTAACGATTGCCTCTATTTTCGTAAGAATCTAGAGTAAGCGTCCTATAACAGAGTATCTATCAAT
>NZ_KV805773.1:0-702 GCF_001811625.1 Globicatella sp. HMSC072A10
GAGATCGCGGGTTCAAATCCCGTCGGGACCGTATGGCTTGGTAGCTCAGTTGGTAGAGCATTTGATTGAAGCTCAAAGTGTCGGCGGTTCGATTCCGTCCCAAGCCATTTAAATAAAGCGGAGGGATAGCGAAGTGGCTAAACGCGGCGGACTGTAAATCCGCTCCTTCGGGTTCGGCAGTTCGAATCTGCCTCCCTCCATAGGATAAGACCTAGAGGACGATAGGGACTTAGTTTAACGGTAGAACAACGGTCTCCAAAACCGTTAGTGTGGGTTCGATTCCTACAGTCCCTGTTAGGTGGAAAATGGCGATTGTGGCGAAGTGGTTAACGCATCGGTTTGTGGCACCGACATTCGAGGGTTCGATTCCCTTCAGTCGCCTCTTTATATTATTGGGGTATAGCCAAGCGGTAAGGCAACGGACTTTGACTCCGTCATTCGTTGGTTCGAATCCAGCTACCCCAGTTTTTTTATTTTATATAGAAGAATAGCTATGAAAGATATGGCGGTATAGCCAAGTGGTAAGGCATGGGTCTGCAAAACCTCGATCACCGGTTCAAATCCGGTTACCGCCTTACAATTAGGCCGGTGTGGCGGAATTGGCAGACGCGCTGGACTCAAAATCCTGTGCCTTCACGGGCGTGTCGGTTCGACCCCGACCATCGGCATATTTTTTATAAATACATCAGTTTTGAAGACCTT
>NZ_KV805774.1:0-31914 GCF_001811625.1 Globicatella sp. HMSC072A10
ATTTCGCCACCAACACTAAAAATTATAGATCCCTTTTAAATAGATTATTGAATTATTATATTACATATGGCGAGATAAAATTTCGTTTAAACGATTTTTATCGTGGAAACCAACTAATTTTTCAACAACTTCGCCATCTTTTTTAACTAATAAAGTTGGAATTGACATGATGCCAAATTCACGAGCTGTTTCTTGCTCTTCATCAACATTCATTTTGTAAAAATCAACTTGTCCAGCTAATTCTTCAGATAATTCATCGATAACTGGTGATTGCATACGACATGGACCACACCATGGAGCCCAGAAATCAACCAATGTTAACCCTTCTGCAGTTTCTTGGTTAAATTGTGCATCTGTTAAAACTTTCGTCATAATGACACTTCCTTTTTATTATTTTGATTTAATCTTAACATATCTCTCAATACTTCACTATTTTTTTGCTTAGAAAGGGAGTGAACCAGAAGTAGAAAATCGAATGATTTTCGCTTCGTCTGTCCACCCCCGCACAGTTGAGTAGGCCTCAAACAAGTCTTTAAGACGCAGGTTGAGACCACTCAACCACTGCGCAAGACGCAGATTGAGGCCACTCAACCACTGCGGTTTGAATTAAATAGATATGCCTGAACAGAATTTTAAAAGGTGATGCCCAGCCTCTTAAAAATTATTCAGCTGCGCGATAAGTGGTACGTAAATTAATCGTACGTCCAAATGGCATAATTTCAAAGTTTTTAACATCTGGACTTAATAAGTAAGACGTAGAAACTTGATATAATGCTGAAGTGATAGCATCTTCTTCTACAAAGATTTTTTCTGCTTGCATTAAAGCTTCACGACGTGCCACAGGATCATTCGCTAACTCATGACGTGTTTGGTCGACTAATTTATCTACTTCTTCGTTAGAATATTTAGCAAAGTTAATCCCACCATCTGTCGTTAATTGTTCAACAAAGTTTAAAGCATCTTGGTAATCAGGCGCCCATGTACCATAATAGAAATCATAGTCTAAACTTCTTTGAATTTCTAAACGGTTTTGTAATGGAACGGAACGAATAGTAATCGTCAATCCTGGTAAGTTTTCTTGGATTTGAGCTTGTAAGTATTCAGCTGTACGACCTGATAAATCAACATCAGATACTAATAACTCTAATGATAACTCTTCAACACCTAATTCTTCTTTCGCTTGTTCCCAATCTTTTTGAGCTTGTTCTACATTATAAGTTAGGATATCCCCTGCCGCTTCACGGTAGTCAACCCCTTCTTCATCCACATCAAAACCAGTTGGAACAAATCCATTTGCTGGTGTAGAACCATCTTGAATCACTGACTCAGCATATAATTCTTTATCAAATGCTTGAGAAACTGCACGTCTTAAGGCAACATTATTGGTAGGTTCTTTTGTATCGTTAAACATAATATAACCTAATGTTGCACGAGGAACTGTATTAAAATCTTCTGCCCCTTCATATTGACCAACAAAGGCATCTGATAAAATAGCATAATCAATTTCACCCGCGTCATATAAGTCTGCACCAGTACCTGTTTCTTTAACAACCGATACTAATACATCTGTTAAATGAACATTTTCAGCATCCCAGTAATTTTCGTTTTTATTTAAAGTCCACTCTAATTCAGTACCTGTCCAACCTGTTAAAGTAAAGGGTCCATTCGTTACGATATTTTCAGCAGAAGTACCGTAAGCTTCGCCTTTTTCTTCTACAAATTTTTTAGAAACGGGCATAAAACGACTACCTGTTAATAATTTTGGTAAATAAGGTGCTGGATATTCTAATGTAATTTCTAATGTTTTATCATCAAGTGCTTTAACACCTAATTCATCTAGTTCCATTTCACCATTACGGATGCTGGCCGCATTTTTGAAAATTTCAACAGATGAAGACGTATTTTGTCCATTTGGATCAACTAAACGTTGATAAGTAAACACATAATCTTCTGCTGTAACGGGTTCACCATTACTCCAAACTAAGCCATCACGTAAAGTGAAAGTATAAGTTAAACCATCTTCTGAAACTTCAACATTCTCAGCTTGACCCAATTCTACTTCAGTACCAGTAGAAACACGATATAATCCTTCGAAAATTTGGCCAATCATATCTGAACTTGGCGTATCATTATATAAAGCTGAGTCCAAAGTTGCTAACTCTCCAATTGTCATAATACTTAATGTTTGTTCAACTGAAGG
Organism: Globicatella sp. HMSC072A10; assembly: GCF_001811625.1. NCBI lineage: Bacteria > Bacillati > Bacillota > Bacilli > Lactobacillales > Aerococcaceae > Globicatella > Globicatella sp. HMSC072A10. The sequence continues at coordinate 2,201 of NZ_KV805774.1, forward strand.
ATCAATTTGTGCCTCCTCTGCTAAAGTAACTGGTAAGCTACCGGTGGCTAATGTTAAAGCAGCTGCAGCTGAAAGAAAAGATTTTGCAAACTTTTTAAACATTTAAAATCTCCTATCTATTATTAATTTAAGATTAACATTCTAATCTTGATGAGACTATAGTAACACGTTTACGTTTGTAACTCAAGTTTTATGCTCAAGATTTTTTAATAATGAATATTTCTCAAAACGTTATTATATCAAGCATTTCAAAGATATATATATATTAGTTATTTTTTTTAAAAAATTGGGAGCAGACAAAATAGTTGTCGCTTCGTTGGCCAATCTCCGTATAGTTGAGTAGGTCGCAAACAAGTCTTTAAGACGCAGTTTGAGGCCACTCAACCCCTGCGCTATTAATTAACGAACAATATTTTTGACTAAATTTAACAAGTTTATGCCCAGCCTCTGAGTCTAACAATAACACAACTCATTTTAATCAAAAATAAAAGAGCCTTGAAAGAACTCTTCATTCTATCAAGACTCTTTTATAAAAATTAATCGAAGTATAACTCACTTTTATTATTTAACCAACTATAAACTAAACCGATAAAGATTCCTCCACCGACGTAGTTACCTAAACCAGACCATAAGAAGTTAGATAAAACTGAAAGTACAGTCATACCTTCAACAGGTCCACCATTGGCAAAGAACGACAATGCAAAAGTTGAAAAGTTAGCAATAACGTGCTCAAAACCTAAGAATGCAAAAATGAAAATAATAAAAATCATAGCAAATACTTTTCCGGCATCGTCTTTCATACGAATACTACAAAATACAGCGGTATTAACAATCACATTGGCAAAAATACCTTCAGCAAATTGTTGTAGTGGTGATTTAGCTAATTTAGCTGTAGTAGCTACAAATAAATAATGATCAGGTTCTAAAGTGCTATAAGCTTGCGTAAATGACATAATAAAGCTCGCAATAACCGCACCAATTGCATTAAATAAAATACAAGTTAATAAAATTTTTAAAGCTTTAGATACAGGTAAAATCTTACGATGCATGGCAACAGTCATATACATCATATTAGAGGTCCCAAGTTCAGCATTCATATAAATAATCATAATCAATGACCAACTGAACATAAATGAATAGAAAAATTTCCCCATATTTGGCACTAAACCATCTGCTTTTCCTGCGATAAAACTGGCGATAGCTACCCCCATTGTTAAGAAAAGACACGCTAGCATCGAGCGCACCATATAACGCGCTATACTTTTATCAAACAACTCTTCTTTCTTGTTAATACTATGGGTTATACTTCCAATTAAACCACGATTTTGTACTTCCATTTCGTCACTCCTATTTATATCATGTCAATATTATAGCAAATGTACCCTGACAATAAAAGTGAGTTTTGATAAAGTAAACGTTCCCATCTGCTATTTTTTAAGGTAAATTGAAAACACTATGAAAATGTAAATTTATTTGTTAATTATTTGTTTTATTACAATAAAAAAGAGTGGACCAGAAGTAGAAAATCGAATGATTTTCGCTTAGTCTCCCCCCAGACACAAGTTGGTAATTCGCAAATTAGTCTCTGGAAGCATCTCGAGTTCACTCAACCATGGGCTATAAATTAAACAGATGAAACCAAACAACCATTTTTAAAACTGTGCCCAATACCACTTCACAAAACGCGCTAAAATTACGCCTTCCTCAAGACACAAAAATAGGCCTTTCCTCGTTCGCAGACTAAAAGTCTTAAGCAAGGAAAGGCTTGTTCAAATTTATAGGACACCTAATAAAAATATGTCGATTGCTAGAGTTGTCAAAATATCTTACAAAAGTTAAAACTTCTGATACCCTAGACCTAAAAACTAACTATTGTTTCAAAGGAGTTGGTCAAGAATAAAAGCGTAGCAATCCTTAATAGTCGATGTTAGAAAAATGAATCGAGAATGGATTCAACAATTGATTTATTCTGACTTTTTGGCGCTTGACTCACTTGACCTCCACCTTTTTGTGACATTTGTTCAATTAGACTACCTAAGATACCGCCAAAGGCCCCATCATTAGCTGTTGAGCTACCTGGTTGTTGTGGGATTTTAGGAATATAATCTTCACGACGTTCAGTTTGTTGTGTAACTTTACCTTGTTGTTGTGCTTGTTGTCTTTTTAATTGTTCAATTTGTTCTTCGTAACGTCTAATTTGTTCTTCGTACTGATTCTGTAATGTTTCTTCTTCAGCTTGTGCTTGTTTGCGAACTTCTTCAGCTGTTAATTGTTTGTTTTTCTTATTATCTGCCATGTATTTAATTAATAATGGCGCAACTAATACTAACACACGTTTTACAGCTGCCGGGCTTAATCCTAAGGTGTCGGCTATTTTTTCAATGATACCTGTTTTATTGCCAAATAAATGGTTTAACATTTTATCGCCATCTTCGACATCAGCTTTTTGCGTATAATCAGCAACTGAATCAAAATGAGTATCATTAGCATGGTCTTTTAAGGCATTGTCAAAAGCAATTAAGCCTTCTTCAGTTGAAGTATTATTATTAATTGCTTTTAAAATTAATGGTAATGCCATCCCTACAATTGAACTCGCTTGAGACGCATCTATTCCTGCACGATCAGAAATTGCTGTCACATCATTGCTATCTACTTTTGATAAAATATCCATTAAACTACCGGCTGTATCAAATAATCCCATAATTATTCTTCCTCTCAATTGGTATTGTTACTTTAATTTAACATAACATCAATGAAAAGAATAATGAAACGCCTTACAATCGATTATATTTTTTCTTGCATACGATGCATATTGGCATAACGTCCATCTAATGCTAATAGTTCTTCATCGGTTCCTCGTTCAACGATTTCCCCATTATCTAAAACTAATATTTGATCCGCATCACGAATAGTTGAGAGTCGATGGGCAATAATAAAGGTCGTTCGCCCTTGTTTCACAATATTCATGGCTTTTTGGATAATGGCTTCTGTTTCAGTATCAATATGGGATGTTGCTTCATCTAATATAAGAATTTTAGGATTACTAGCTAAAGTTCTAGCAAAAGCAATAAGTTGTCGCTCACCACTTGAAAATGCATTTCCTTTTTCAATAACCGGTTCTTCAATCCCTTTATCTAAACGATTAAGCATATCTTTAGCTCCAACCTTTATTAAAGAATCCATTATCATTTCTTTGGTAATCGTCGCATCATCCATCGCGACATTTGAAGCGATAGTTCCGGTAAATAAATACGGATCTTGTAATACGATTCCCATTGAACGGCGAACTGATTCACGATTATATTCAGCAATATTTTGTCCATCGATTAAAATTTCACCTAGCTGTGGATCATAAAAACGGAATAATAAATTAATTAAAGAGCTTTTTCCACTACCAGTATGTCCTACTAAGGCAATTGTTTGCCCTTTTTTAGCTTCCAAGTTAATATTTTTTAAAACATATTTTTCATCTGTATAGCCAAAAGAAATATTATGAAAGACTACATTGCCATCATTGACCGTAAGTTCCTTTTCAGTATCCACTTCTTTGGGTGCATCTAATAATTCCATAACACGTTTCCCTGTCGTTAATGAACGTTGTAACTCAGGAAACATTCGCACTAACATTCCCATATTATTAAACAAGCGATCGATATAATTAATATAAGTTAAAAGTAAACCAGCGGAGACGGTCACATAACCCCCTAAAAATTGATACCCAGCCCAAGCTAATACACCAAAGAATACTATCCGTTTAAATAAGTCTACTAAACTCCAAGAGATAGTGGCGTGAACATTAATCATCTTTACATCGGCTTGGTACATCTTTTCGATAACGGTATCAAATCGTTCAATCGCATCCTTTTCTTGATTAAATAATTGAATTATTGCACTCCCTGTCATCATTTCATTGACCTGTGTGTTCACTTCACTTTGCATTTCATAATAGGTGGTCAGTTGACTTTCTGTACGTAATTGCCATAGTCGTTGCCAGCCTATAAAAACTGGAATTAATAATAATAAAGCCAAACCCATTTTATAATTAATGAAAAAGATGATAACATAAACACTGATGACACTCATCATTAAGACTAAAATATTAGATAACAAACTACCGTAAAATTGCGCTCTTAAGGTTTCGGTGTCATTGACAATACGAGCAGAAATCTTGCCTGCCGGTTTATCATCAAAATACGCGACCGGTAAATTTTGCATTGTTTCATAGGCTTCATTTCGCAAATGAGCCGCTACTTTATTCGCACAATACATCAATATTCGAATAGCAATATAGCTTATAATACTCCCAATAATGGACAAACCGATATAAAAAGCTAACCACATTAATAACTTGCTTGAATCAAGAGTAGCTCCCTTCGTTAATGGCGTTAATAAATGGTCAATAATATATTGGACAATAAGTGGCGCTGCTTGTAGAGCTCCACTGGAAATAAGTAGTAATACTAAACCTAAAATAAAAGGTAAGCGAACTATTTTTAAATATGATAAAAGTCTCAATACTAATTTCATTCAGTCACACCCCTTTTACTTTGTTGTTTATAATACTGCTCAGCATACCAACCCTTTTGTTGGACTAACTCTTGTGGCGATCCTTCCTCAACAATTCGGCCCCCTTCTAATACAATTACCCAATCGGCATGATTAACCGCTGATAATCGGTGGGTGATAATAATATTCATTTTGCCTTGTCGCAATGTTTGAATGTTTTCAATAATAATGCGTTCCGTTTTAGCATCGACCGCTGATAAGGAGTCATCTAAAATTAATAAATTAGGTTGCTTGATCATCGCTCTAGCAATCGAAATCCGTTGTTTTTGCCCTCCCGAAACAGAGACACCTTTTTCACCGACTAACGTATCATAGCCATTAGCCATACGTTCCAAATCTTGAGTGAAAGCTGCTACGGCTACCGCAATATCTAATTCTTTTTGGCTAGCATCTTTTTTACCAACTTTTATATTTTCGGCAACGGAACGTGAGAATAGAACATGTTCTTGCGGCACATAACCTATCTGCTGTTCAATCGACTGTCGTTGATAATTTTCAATGGGAAGACCATTGATTAATAATTGACCTTCTCCCACTGGATATTGACGCAATAACTGGCGTACAAAAGTCGTTTTGCCACTGCCTGTTTTACCAACAATACCAAGAGTTTGTCCTTTTTGAAGTTTTAAGTTGACATGACTCAATCCATCATAATCACTATTAGTATATTTAAAGGAATAATCCACTAATTCCAATGAATCTAATTCCTTTAATTCAATCGAACCATCCACTTCTAAATCATCACCCGTTTCAATGATTTCATTGATTTTTTTGAAAGATAATTCTCCTGTTTTATAAACCAAAATAAGGTCCGATAACATCCACATTGGATCTAATAAAATCCAACTATACATTTGTAAAGCCACTACGTCCCCAATTTGCATCTGGCCTTGACTCATAACCAGCCCGCCTAAGCCCAAAATGATAACGGTACTCAAAGCAAGAAAGACATTGGCTGCACGTCCATATAGCGCTTGGTAGACCATAATATTATCAGCTCGTTGTCTAAGTTGATCGGTTTTTTCTGCAAAACGCGCAGCACCTAAACGACTATTACCATAGGCACGTGTTACCCTAATCCCTTCCACTACTTCTAATACTTCATTACTTAAGGCAGATACAGCTTCACGGTTTGCTTCTACCATATCATCTTGTTTTTTCCCAATATAATAGACAATAATTCCCAAAATCACTAATGGAATCATGCCCAACAGTGAAATCCACCATGAAATCATAAACATTTGCGGAATAATGATGATAACCGTCCCAATACTATATAGAAAACTCATCGTACCATAACCTAATAATTCGGAAAGACTCGCAATATCACTAGTAAAACGTGTCATCATGTCCCCACTACGAAATTTATCGTAAAAAGGAATACGCATTGAACTCAATTTATGAAACAACTTTCGTTTTAATTCTAATTCATAATAGGCTCTTGCCGAAAATAGCCATTTAACCCAGAAAAATCCTGCAATATAGGTTAATATCGCTGTCACTAAAATTAACATTAATTGAAAATTTAAATTTGTTTGAGTGAGCGTATTATTGGAAATTTGATTAATAATTGTTTGTGTCACTTTAGTTGGTACCACCGAAAATCCATATTCTACAAATAATAAAATTAGGATAGCGATGTATAACCATTTTCTTTGAATAATATAACTCCAAATTTCTTTAAGCATCATTGACCTCTTTTCTGTTTTTTAATTTCTAATTTTTTGCACAAAAAAACCACCTAGCCCATCTCGAGGTAGGTGGTAAAATCATCACAAAAAAACTGTTATGATACAAACAGTACATGATTATCCCCAGGAGATGGCACGAATTGATTGTTAACATTACTGACTACTAATAATTTCATGATTCATTCTCCTTTCTTTCGATAATCAATATAGTAGGAATTATAACATAGTTTACAAACGTTTTCTAGTCATATTCTCATAATTTTTCCGAAAATTTAATTTATTTTAAAATGTTACCCTTCTCATCAATAAAATTTAAGGCACTTTCCGCTGCCAATATTTCTGCTTGCTTCTTACTACGTCCCTTGCCAATAGCTAAAGGAACATCATTCACTCGCACTTCCACAGTAAATTGGGTATTATGAGCTGGCCCTTCTTGTTTGATGACTTTATATTGAATTTTAACGGTTCCTTTTTGTTGAACCAACTCTTGCAGATGCGTTTTATAGTCTTTACTTACGGAAGCGAGCATCTGTTGATGTTGATGTAATAAAGTTAAATTGACAAATTTTGTCGATAATTCGATTCCTTGATCTAAATAAATCGCCCCTAAAATCGCTTCATAGGCATCTGAAATAATGGATTCTCGCTGACGACCACCACTGGCAATCTCACCTTTACCTAGATAGATCGCTTGGTCAATTTTAAATTGACGCGCTACATAGGCCAGACTGGCTTCTTGAACTAATTGCGCCCGCATTGTCGTTAATTGTCCCTCAGGCAACTTAGGATACTGATGATATAAAAAATCACTGACGATAATTTCTAAAACCGCATCCCCTAAAAACTCTAAACGTTCATTGGATTGTAATTTAAATTTTGGATTTTCATTAACGTATGTTGTATGAAATAGTGCATTTTCAATAAGTGATGGTTGATTGAATTTTACTTCTAATAATTGTTCTAGTTCAAAAATCATTAAACCCCTTCTTTCTATATTAATAAACTATTTCATTTGTTATATCCTTACAATTCGAGACAATTATCCGGATATAACAAACCAAATAAAAACATGTGGGAGTGGGCAAAAGTAGAAAACCAAATGATTTGAGTTTCGTCTGCCTAACCCGAAAAATTGAGACTGGACTAGAAGTAGAAAACAAAATGATTTGAGCTTTGTCTGGCCATCCCACAAAGAGAAATAGGTCTCAAATAAGTCGTTAAGACGCCATTTGAGACCACTCAACCACTGCGCTACTCATTAATGAACAATAATCTTAACTAAATTTTATTAAGTTTATGCCCATCCTCACTGTTCAATAAACTAAACAATGGGAGCAAACAGTATGTTAAAGTTGTTACCAAGCTTCTCTACTCTTCCTATTTTACACTATTTAATAAAAGAAAGGGAGTAACAAGCTGTAGAAAATTAGATGTGTTTCGTTCATCTACCGACTCGGTCTAAATTAGCTCCTATGGCTCTGTCCGGTAAAAAAACTTGATGAGTTCTCTACTTCATCAGGTTACCCTAACAGTAGAATAAGCATCAAACCAGTTTTAAAACACCGTTTGATGCTACTCATCCACTGAACTTTTCATTAATGAGCAAGTTCTTAACTCATTTTATCCAATTTAACCTAATAACTTAGACAATGTTTCAGTTTGTTCTTTTTGAACCTCAGCAAAAGTTTCTGGTTCTTCTAATAGTTGTAAGGCCACTAGCGCAATACCTTGAGCGGCCTTAATTAGCCCTTCTTTACCTGCTGGTGAAATAGTTGCATCTGCCATTTCTTTAGAATGTCCTTGCACCCAATCTTCAGCAATTTTTATATAGCCTTGTATGGTCGGACATTTATAACTTACCGCTCCGACATCAGTTGAACCAGTGGCAACCTCATCAACGGGCTCAATATCCGTTAAGCCTAATTCTTGGTATTTTTCAGTTAATAATTCAGCTAATTTGTAATTAACAACGGTATCTTCATAAAGGCACTCATAGACAGATGTTTCAACCGTCGTACCATTTGCCATCGCAATACCTTCAGCAATTTTTTCCGCTTTTTGCGCCACTTCTTTAGCATAAGCAAAGTTAGGCGCTCTAAAGTAATAATCGAGGGAGGCATACGCTGGTATCACATTGGCGGCTTTACCTCCATCACTTATCACACCGTGAATGTAAGTGTGGGGGGCCACAAATTGTCTTAATAAATTAATTTGTACAAAGGACATGACAGCGGCATCCAAAGCTGAAGCTCCTTCTGACGGACGACAAGCATGAGCATTTTTACCGAAAAATTCAAACTTCAAAGGATAAAGTGCATTAGAACGTCCACCTACACCATTTTTTGTACCAGGATGAACCATTAAGGCGACATCAACATCATCAAAAACACCTGCTTCTGCCATTGACACCTTGCCACCAAAATTCTCTTCAGCAGGGGTGCCAACCACTAATACCTTACCGCCATATTGATCAATCACAGCTTTTAGCGCTTCTCCAGCGGCCACGCCAATCGCCGCAATTAAATTATGGCCACAGCCATGACCGACTTCAGGTAAAGCATCATACTCACACATAAAGGCAATCGTAAGACCAGGCTTCCCCGTGTCATAAGTCCCTAAAAAACCGGTAGGCACGACATAACCTGCTTGCGTTTCAAAACCCGCCTTGGTTAAATAATCAACCAATAAGGCCATTGTTTCAAATTCTTCATTACCAATTTCGGGATTATCATATAATGACTGGACGATTGTCATATAATCGTCAATCTTTGCTTCAACCGATTGTTTAATTATTTCATTTGCATTCATTGCATTGCCTCCATTCTATTATGCTTATTCTTCAATGGCTTTAACGCTTAAAGCTTTCGCTTCCTCTTCCCACTTAGTCATTTGACCACTGTCAATCGCCTCTTTAATAACTTTATTGACCACTTCTAATAATGCGGTATTGTCCATGTTTTTCGGGAAGCCAATCACATTTTGTGCATAAATGTTTTCTGGGTCTAAATCAAATCCATCTTTTGGTAAAATCACTAAATTATCAAATGATTTCAATAATGGTTCTGCAGAAGAAGTTGCTACAACCATTCCTTGAATATCACCTGCATTTAAAGCTAAGACTTCTGCATCCATTGTGCCGTATTGCTTCACATTTGTTGGCGAAGTAATTTTTAAGGCCATTTCATATTGAATAGAGCCACCTTGCGCCCCAATCGTTAAATTAGCCGCTTTTAATTCATCTAATGTTTTAAATTTTTCAGCTGTTTCTTTAGTGACTAAAATTCCTTGGTAACCACCATTATCACCCGTTTCTTGAGAGTAACCATCTGAAAAATCCATTACCGCAGCCCGACCTTCAGTAAATGAGAAACCAGCGATTCCCATATCCACTGCACCTGATTGAATATTGGCAATCACCCCATTAAAATCAGTCGTCACTAATTTCATTTCAACGCCTAATTCATCCGCAATTGCTTGAGCTAGCGCCATATCGCTACCGACGATTTCTTTTTCACCTTTTTCATTAATAATATAAAACTCACGTGGTGGAAAATCCGGTGAGGTCCCGACTACAATTTCCCCTTTTTCTTTAATTTTAGTTAGACTGTCCTCGGCTGCCACCACTTGATTGATTGATAAAGAACTGATAAATAATAACGCAACTAAAAATGATATAAATTTTTTCATGATATTTCCTCTTTTCTATGTATTAGTAATTGATTTGATCTAAAAATTGTTTCGTCCGATCCATTTGTGGATTATCAAAAATTTCTTGGGGTGTCCCTTGTTCAACAATATTGCCATCAGCTAAAAATAACACTCGGCTAGCCACACGTTTAGCAAAATTCATCTCATGGGTGACAATAACAGTCGTTAAACCTTCTTGTGCTAATGATTGAATAACTAATAAAACTTCTTTAACCATCTCTGGGTCTAAAGCAGAAGTCGGTTCATCAAACAACATCACTTCAGGTTCCATTGCCAAGGCTCTGGCAATCGCTACCCTTTGTTTTTGACCACCTGATAATTTATTTGGGTAAACATCTTTTTTATCTAATAAGCCTACTTTGGTTAATAATTCTTCTGCTTTTTTATCTGCTTCTTGTTGCGACATTTTATTTAATTTTACCGGGGCTAAGGTAATATTTTGCTTAACGGTTAAATGGGGAAATAAATTAAAATGTTGGAAGACCATCCCGACTTTTTGTCGTAATTGGTCGACGTTTTTTTCAATTAATTTATTTTCATTTACTAATTGTTCTTTAAAATATACCTCACCCGCTGAAGGGATTTCCATTAAATTAAGGCATCGGATCAATGTTGATTTACCGGAACCAGAAGGCCCAATCAACGCGACCACCTCCCCTTTTTGGATTTCTAGATTAATTCCTTTTAGAACTTCTAAATCACCAAAATTTTTCTGTAAATTTGTCACTTTAAGCATAGACACCTAACCTCTTTTCTAGTAATTTCATCAATTTCGTTAAAACAAATGTTAAGACAAAGTAGATGACCCCAATCAATACTAAAGGTTCAAAAATCGAATACGTAGCAGCCTTAACAATATTTTGTGCATACATGACATCGAATACCCCTACTGTCGAGACAATCGAAGATTCTTTTATCATCGTAATAAACTCATTACCTAAACCTGGTAAAACAACCCTTGTTGCTTGAGGAATAATGATGGAGAATAATGTCTCACGTCGACTTAAACCTAAAGCACGTCCGGCTTCCATTTGACCTTTGTCAATTGACTCTAAGCCACCACGGAATATTTCACAAATATAAGCCCCTGAGTTAATCGACAAGGCTACCACAGCTGTTAAAAATTCACGCGACCCGTAAACATTTCCTAAAGCTGGAATAGCTTGAATGCTAAACCCAATTAATGGAAACCCATATAACCATAAAAATAATTGTAATAACATGGGCGTCCCGCGGACGACTTGTGTATAAACATTGGCAATCCCTTTTAAAAATTTATTTTCCGATTGCTGTAATACAGTTGCTAACAGTCCGATAATCGTTCCTAATAGAACGGTTGCTAGTGATAGAACAACCGTCACCATTGTCCCCTCCCAAAAGGTAGGCAACCATGGTCCTAACTTTTTAAAATCGACAGCAATACTTAATATACTCAACATCTCATTACTCCTTTACATTCTCTATTTTTGAAATGAAAAAACCCGTCTCCACACTTACAATTGTAAGTATAGAGACGAGTTGCAAATAACATACCCGTGGTACCACTCTAGTTAACGGGAAATAAAATAATATTTCCGATTCACTCATTTTGATAACGCTCAGACAGCGAAACTAGCTACTTGATTCACCAGTTTGTCTCATAAGTGCGGTTCAATTATCGCATCATAATAGGCTTCCACTCTGCCCTATCTCGCTGTAATCAACTAATAATTTACTCTCTTAATCATCGACTAATATTAAGTTGAATAAACTATAACACTGAATTTTAATAAATGCAACACTTTTATGAAAAAAAGATTAAAAATTTTCCTGTTTGTTGCCTAAAGTGATCCATTTCCTTGTTAGTATGGGCTTTTTAAAGTAAAAATAATCGTCGCTTTTCTCATTCCTTTATCTTGCGGTATAGTTTAAGTGTCATCTGCGGCCATTCAGCCTTGATTTTTTCGAATGAATGGATCGCCCAAAAATCATGAAATGTTTGCCCATTCTTATTAAAACATAAGCTATCAGTCACCATATAACAGGCGTGCTGCAATGTATGTTGCATATCATAAAAACAAACGACATCACCTGCTTGATAGTCCATATCTTTTACTGGATAATACTGATTCCGTTTTAAAAAATTCAAAAAAGTATTCGCAAACATCCATTCATAAATAATTTGCTCGTTATTAGTTAGACAATAGATGACTGCGGAATAACAATTCGGTCCATGAATTTGCGGTATTTGATTATGAAATTGAACAATTCTTTCTGGAATATTATCAGGTATTCGCACATCGCTAAATGAATCGTCTAATCCTTCGATCATTTCATCTTGCCAACTCTTAGGCATCCGGTGCCAAAAGTTAATCGTCACTAAATTGTCTTTATACATCATCGCATTATGGTTACGTCTTTGTTCGTTTAATAAGTCATATTGTAAATTTTGTGGTAAATCCTCATACCATCCTGCTTGTTGAACTATCACATAATCAAACGTTATTTTCCATGTTTGATAGCTCGAAATCGCATGAATACTTGAATAAATAGGATGTTGATAATAATCAAGTTTAGGTAAAATCAACTCTTCTTTAAAATCGCGAAGGTGTTGATCATAAAAATCTTGTCTAATAAAAAACAAATCATAATCTTGCTCTAGTGTTCTCATATAACTCCTTATAATGTTAAGCCTCTTTTTCAAGACTTAGCTCAATAATCGTTAAAATAATATCCGTTACTTTCTCCATACTTTCAACCGTTACAAACTCATAACAGCCATGAAGATTTTCGGCCCCTGTACAAATATTAGGGGTTGGAATACCTTTATAGGTTATAATACAGCCATCTGTTCCTCCTCTAAATGGTTGTATATCAGGTGTAATCCCGTTCGCTTCATAAGACTTAATCGCCAGTTGCACGGGCAGTGATTCTTTAGAGATTTTATTGGCCATATTATAATATTGATCCTGAATTTCATACTTAATGCGTGGTCGATCAAATTGCTGATTAAACTGTGTTAATTGTTCAGCAATCCAATTTTTTCGGTCTTCAAATTTATCCCAATCATGATCCCGAATTATATAGGTCATTTGCGCCTTATCTAGTTGACCACTAATATTACTTAACATATAAAATCCTTGGTATCCCTTGGTCTTTTCAGGCACTTCATCTTTAGGAAATAATTGATGAATATCAGCAGCAATACTTAAAGCATTGACCATTTGACCATAAGCTTGTCCAGGATGAACGGAAGTCCCTTCAATTTCAATGGCTAAGCGAGCTGCATTAAATGTTTCATACTCTAATTTTCCGATTAGGCCACTGTCAGCGGTATAAGCGAATTCAGCTGGAAATTTATCCGTTTCAAAACGATGAGCGCCCTTACCAATTTCTTCATCGGGTCCAAAGGCAAACCATAATTCACCATGTTTAATTTCCGGATGTTCTATTAGATATCTTCCGGCTTCAATAATCGAAACCATCCCCGCTTTATCATCAGCCCCCAGTAAAGTCGTTCCATCAGTCGTGATTAAGGTTTCACCAATATAATTTTTTAAGTTTGGAAATTCTTCCGTTGTCATCCAATGATTGGTCACTTTATTTAATAGGACATTTTCACCATCATAGTTATCGTGAACTTGTGGCTTGATATTATCAGCCGGATAATCAGCGGTATCAATATGGGCAATCCAGCCAATAGCAGGTGGTTGAGAATCCCCTTCTATATTGGATGAAATTTTAGCCACAACATACGCATCACGCGAATCTAATTGTACTGTTTCAAATCCTAATGCTGTTAATTCTTCCACTAACATTTCCGCAAATTCCCATTGACTTGGAGTAGACGGAATCGCATCACTATTAATATCACTACGAGTATTGATTTTAGCATATCGTAAAAAACGTTCTAAGTGATTATTATTCATTTCATAACCTCCACTAGCAAAATATAGCAATATTATAACATAGTTAAAGATAAATAATGAAACAATTAAAAGTTTTAGGTAGTGAAGGAATAGCTCCTTAATGTATTAAAATAAATTCGAAATGACTACCAAATTGACTACCATCACTAGCAAATACTAGCAAATGTTAGACAAGTAAAAAAACAAAAATGGCTTACTAGCAAGCTTTAGAAGCTGTTAGTAAGCCATAGAAAATACAAAGTGGAGATGAGGGGGCTCAACCGAACCTTATAATATCAACCTTTGTAGCAATACAGTAATAGTTTTGGTAATGGTTTGTACTCAAATTTCACGCATACGCCTATGTTTTATAAAACTTGAAATGTAATATTAATTGAGTATCCATCAAAAATTCTGAACTTTTATGATTTAACATCAGCTTCAATAATATTAATCTCTTCTGGTGTCAAATTATAGGTTTTATAAATAAGTCGATTGATCTTCTCTTCTAATTCAAAAATATTATTATTATCATCTTGAGAAATTACATTTATTATCTTATCAACCAAGATAATAATTTCCTTTTCATAATTCGATTTCTTAATAGGTATTTCTAATATAGGGGCAGTATCTAATTGGTAATTATTCCCCTGCAACTTACCTCTATGGTTTAGCCAAAATTTTATCAAGTTAGAATTAAATAAAGAAACTAAATATTTCATGTTAAATCTATCAGTTTTTATAACATTAAAAGTCTGAGATACGTATGAATCAATATTGTTATAAGAAAAATTTGGTCTATCTACAGATTTTCTTTTTGCTAGTATTTTTTCTCCTTTAAAAAAGTTTTCATTTCTTGCCCTATGTAGTCCATAAGGTTTATTAGATGATGTTATAATTGATTGAAATTGATCTAAATGTGTTTTTAAATTCGGATAATTATCTAAGCTATGCTCATCTTTATAGCTAGAATCAGTATATATAACCCAATTTTTATTATTATCGTCAGTATGGTATAAAAGAATTTCTTCTGAGGTAAAAAAAGGTTTAATTAATTTTGTTTCTTTTTCTGTGAGGTTTAGAAAATTTAATTCCTCATTAGAAATCATAAAAACCCCGTCACCTTTGTCGTAATCATTGCCTAATTTATTGGCGTTTTTCTTGTTAAGTTTATCTTGAGGAAATACTATTCCTTGAGTCATCTCTGACTTTTCCAAATATCTTGCATCATTATCAATTTTATCCAGAATACTATCAAACTCACTAAAACTTAATGTTGTACTTTCTAACTTTTTTCTATTAATTAATGGTTCTAAATATAAAATATTATCACTATTACAATTATCAAGTATAGTTTCTATATAGAATGTTTTGTCTCTCGAGATGTTATTAGCATCTTTAATTTTCCTATAGTCAAAAGTATACTCCTCTTCCGATTTCTCTTTAATAAACATCATAATCATTGTTTGAATATCTGCAGAGTCAAACACCATTAAATTATTAAAATCAATAATTTGATTTATTTTAGTTTCCTTAATTACCTTATTCCTCATAATACTGGCACCAAAGTTAGTTAGCCAATTATTTTTTGCAATGAAAGCTAATATCCCACCTTCTTTTAAATAATCAATTCCTAAGCAAGCGAAACTATACCATATATCCATCTTACCTTGATAGTAACTTATATCATTAAAATGATGCTTTGGTGCTCGTCCTTCTTGTAAGTATGGCGGGTTCCCAATAACGATATCAAATCCATCTGAAATTCCAAATATAAAATCGCTGTCGAAGAAAGATGCAGAAGTAACGTTATTAAACGGATCAAAAGTCTTTAGCTGTGCATTTCTTTTGTCTTCAAATAATTCAGTCTGTAAAGTATTTTCATAGTATTCTTTTTGCCAATTACTTTTAGAATTCGTAGTAGTAGCTCTGAAATATTTTTTTCTGATTTCAGATAGCTTATTTTCTAGCTCAGGATTTGCCCAAATTTCTCCTTGAGCTTCTAACTCAACTAAACTATTAGCACTTACAAATTTAAATTCTAAATTTGGTAATGGATTGATTTTTTCATGATCATAATAATCTTCTACTACAATAGCTAACCATGCTCTTAGTCTAGAGATTTCTGTCGCCATTGGTTGTATATCTACACCATATATATTGTTTTCTATTATACCAAGTTTCACATTGTATCCGTCATACTGTGATACGGGTAGAATTCTCTCATATAATTTTGTTATAATTTGTAACATTCCCATAGGAAAAGCACCCGAACCTACAGCTGGGTCAATGATTTTCACATTATCTAAAGCTTTTTTTATCTTGGAAACCACAACTTTAGTATTAGTGCCCCATAAATCCAAAGTAGACGAACTTTTACGTTCAACAAATTTTGCATCTGTCATATCAATCAAATCATCAATGCCTTTTTCATACTTTGAGTTATCTATTTCTCGATATAGATATTGACGTATAGATTCTTTACACATATAGTCAACAATATGACGTGGTGTATAAAAAGATCCTGTCTTCTTTCTATCACTGATATCATCATCTTCATTCTGTGAAGCTAACAATGATTCAAATATTTGTCCTAACATTTCAGGGTCAACAGCTACTAATTCATAATCCACACTTGATTCATCTACTGTGAAGTTAAACTCATTAAAATGGTTATATAATCTTTCAAAATAATTTTCCGGAAATGAAATACTTTGATTGTAAAAGTCATTATCTTTAATATCAAAAAGTCCACCATTTAGATAAGGTGTCTTTTCATCTTGAATCGTCACGTTACGCTTAGAAATGTCCGTGTTTAATGTGTGGAAGAACAAAGGTTTTAAATATGACTCATAATACTCAGTAGAACTCATCCCATTAGTGTTAAAATATCCCATATCTTCATTTATTAAATCCATCTTTCTTAAGAACCATATAAAAAGTAACCGGCCTAATAATCGACTTGAAAACTGTTTTGAATCAGCAGCTGAAATCTCATTTTCACTTTGTAAATGATAGACCAGGTTATTATAAAGATTAGAAACTCCTTGATAAAATTTATTATTGACTTCTTTAAGCTGAAAGGCATCCCATACTAAATTGTGAATACTCTCCTGAGGGGAATATTTAGATTCTTTTGCTATATTAGGAATTGTAAATAACTTTTCAGCTAATATCTGTTTTTGTGTGTTACTTAAAGAATCAGTAAACTCCATAACTCTTAGTTTTTGTCTATTTGTTACTACCATCATTAAAGTGTTCGTGTCATATGATAAAAAGAAATCAATAGCCACTTTATAATTTTCGTTTCTAGTTAAATTAGAATCTTCCCAATTAGAAATAAATTGAGTAGTAGCAGATACTTTTTGCTTGGTTTCTTTTTCAGAAAACCAAAACAAGCGACTTTCCAAAGGACTTTTTTCATCATTAAAATGACTCAATGCTACTCTTGATGATCCTAAAACTGGATGTGCCACGAACCATGTTTCTTGTTTTTGTGTTTTAAAAATATCTAAAGGCAAGGGGTCAGGCAATACAGCATCTTCTTGAGAATTATGAGTTAATTGTTCGTGCCAATTCTCTTTGTTTGGGAGAATTCCTTTCATTATTTCATCTGCAATATCTACCGCAATCGCCAATGATAACCATTTATCTTCAGTTTTACTCAATTTTCTAACATAATAATCAATTTTATCTATTCGATTTATTTGGGGCATAAAATAATACTCCTTCTACTTGATCTAAGTTATTCACATGATCTTTTTTATCAAATAACTCTTTAAATAACCTTTTTGCTTTATTTACTGTCGAAAAGTTTAATTTTTGTTGTTGTTTCATTTCTCGATTCACATCTCGAACGAGCGAATTGAATTTCTTTTGTTCATTTATTCTGGTTATATTATTCGTTATTAATCCTTGTATGTCAGTATACTCAGTTAAATATTCTTGCAGACTTTCTAAAGCTCGTATATGTCTTGGTTTAATATCAAATAAATTCTTTTTACTTGCAAAATTAGTCCTTGTTTCTGCAATACCTAATTCAATGTAATTTGCTCGGTTTATATCTATCGTATCAATAGATTTTTTATTATCTTCTGGATTCGTTTTAATATACTTTAAAATTTCTTCATCAGATACAATCTTTGGCTGTGCACTTTGTTTGGCAGCAAAGAAGTTAGTAGCTGCCCTTTCTTCATATTCGATAAAGACTGTATTCACTACTTTTTCACCAGTGGCTACATTTGCACCATAACCTTTAAATAATCCATAGATTCGATTGGTATCCTTCTCTTTAGGTAAATAATTCCATTTTCCAGATGGAATGCTTGCAATTCTCTGAATTTCTTCAGGTTCGCTGGAGTCTAAGAATTCACGAAGTTCCATAGAATAATCATCTATCCAATCAATGACACCATCTTCTTGTTCCAACTCATTCATTGCTTGTGTTGCTTTTTCTGAATCCCTTGAGTAAATACCATAAGCTTCTTCCACTTTATCACTAAATTCAATAGGATTAATTTCTTCACCAATAATACTAGAATCCGTTCCAATCGTGCTATTAATTGCATTAATTTTATTTTCAAGTCGATTGACCAATTTTAAATATTCCTCTAATTCATCATGTGGACGTGCATTTGCAATTAATACTTCGTCAAATTCCGACCCTAAACGGTTAATACGACCATTTCTTTGAATCATTCGAACAGGATTCCAATGTAAATCATAATTTACTAGAATACCCGCATCCTGTAAGTTCTGCCCCTCTGATAACACATCAGTTGCAAACAAGAAATCAATTTCACGTTCACCTTTTTTAAGAGTGTATTTCTGACTTTTAGGAGAAAACAATTGAGCGACTTTTTTTGTACTTCCTGTCTGACCTGAAATAAACGCTGCTCTTTTATCAAAATCATAAATATCTTTATTAATGATTTTAGGCAAAGCTTCTCGTAAATATTCTATAGTATCAGAGAAAAAACTAAATACAAGAACTTTCTCTCCATAGTTTTTATTGTCTATTATCTGAACAAGATTAGATGCTAAAGATTTTAATTTACTATCATGTTCGATCGTGCATAATTCTTCTAATATTCCAGTTAATACACTAATAATGGCTTTATCTCGATTGATATCTTTTTGTAATTGTTCCATATTATAGTATCTTTCATTACCTACTTTAATTTCAACACCTTGTTTTTTTAATGAATCCTCTGTTCCAGTACGCAGAGCATCACTTAATTTTTCTTTATATATTTCGAATTCAGCATTCGCTTGATCAACGTCTCCATCGTACTCTGATGTTAATGTTTCAATATCTGCTAGTTTTATTAGATATCCTTGATTCACCCACTCTTCAAATGCAGATAAGCGAACTGAATAGTTCTGAACAGATTTCAATAATGATGTAGTAGAAGATTCCAATCTTTTTAACCAAGTAGTATGCAACATATTATGGATAGCTAATTGCATTCGATAACTTCGATCTTTTTCATCTGTGTTATCAATAAATTGATTCACTTCTTCTATGGATTTATTATGAAACTCATGTGCGTATGTATCCATCTTATACGGAACAAAACCTAATAGATTAATTAATCGATACAGTGTTGTGATTACAGTTGTTTTGGGTTTATTTGTTACTAGAATTGGATTTATAAGCGCATCTGAGTTAAGGTGAAAAAAATTCTCTCCTAACTCCAGTTCTTGCTTATTTTGGAAATTCGCAATTTTTCTAATAATATCCAATGGATGGGATGTTCTTTGTGTAATCTCCATCATAATTTCTAAATTAAGTCTTCTAGGATCAAAATTTTCAAATACTTCTTTTAAGTTCTGCTCTATATTTTTGTCAATAATATCTCTTTCACTATTTGAGTAACGATAAGAGAATTGTTCTACATGTGATTCAGGGAATGTACGGTCACTACCTTCGATGTGTTTCATTGCTTGTCTTTTCTCAACTCCTTGACGAGTTGAGCGAACTAAATAATGACGAATTCCACTTACTAAAGTTGATTTATGAAACTCCCAATCAAACTTCTCATTTCTATTTTGAGCACGATTAGCAGCACTCTGTATTTGCTTGGCAGCTTGAAAGAAGTCTAATCTTTCAGACCTAGCTTCTGGACTAGCTTTATACTTCACTTTGTAAGACGATAATTCCCCTTTAGATCCTAATTGGATTTGAGAAGAAAAGTCCATCAATGAGTTATTAATCGGTGTAGCCGTTAATAACAGGACTTCTGAAGTTGGATTTGCTTGCAAATATTCTAAAACAGCATAATATCTTTTGCTATTTGTATTTCTTAAATTATGAGCCTCATCAATAATAAATAAATCGACACCAGCTTCGTAACCTTTTTTAGTTAATGATTTTTCTGTAGCCTCTTCTAATTTATTTATATTTTCTTGAGTAAAAATAGTGAAGTCTCTGCCCATCTTTAAATTCCATGGTTCACTTTCTAATTCTTCTATCCACTGATTTTGAAGTGATGCAGGTAAGATTAAAGTAATATTATCTTTTTCTTCTTTAATATACTGATCAATTATAGCAGCTGCTGTGACAGTTTTACCTAGACCAACCGAGTCAGAGAGCATTGCTACTCCATTTTCAATAAGCTTTCTTCTTAAAGAAAGAGCATTCTGATTTTGGAATGGGTGAAGATATTCTTGTACATAATCATCAAAAGGTTCTGGTTCTATAAGCTCTTCAGGGAATATTTCCATTAAAGTTCTTATATATACGTCATATGGACCATATGTACTATCACCTAAAGGACTTTCTGTAAGTATTTTTTCAAAATCTCCGGTCCATGGAATAGCTTCTTCTGATTCCCATAAATTTTTAAACCACATTAAATGCCCGTTTTCTTGATTCTCAGAAGTCGGTACAAACTCTACACGTTGATAATCATCTTCTAAATAGTTTAACTCTGTATTACTTGTTAATCCTGCTTTAGTAAAGTTAGATGAACCAATAATTCCAACTGAGTTTCCATTTCCAATTTCCCCAAATATATAGGCTTTTGCATGTAATCTTGGTTGTCTAAATACTTTTACTTCTAATATCCCGTCCTTAATCATCTGTGCCATAATTCTAACAGTATCTCTTAGTTGGTTAATTTCTGAACTTTTACCGTCCTCTTCCAAGTCATGTTTAATATCTGCATTAGGAAATAGATTTTCTGGACTATCTAAGTCAATTTTGAATTCTTTTTGTAACCTGTGAGTTAAAGGTTCTTTACCAATTAATAATCGTACCTTCTTATAATTTTCAATTTCATTGATTACTTGCATTGTACCAGCAACATCCCAATAACCAGTTGCAATGTTCAAAACGTCATGATTCGGTGAAACTTGTTGTAGTATTTCACCCAAGCTTTTACGATCATTATCTATAAATTTAGGATATCTCAATTCTTTTCCCTACTTTCTTCAATAATCTCTAGTCAAAGT
This sequence comes from Globicatella sp. HMSC072A10, assembly GCF_001811625.1. Taxonomy (NCBI): domain Bacteria; kingdom Bacillati; phylum Bacillota; class Bacilli; order Lactobacillales; family Aerococcaceae; genus Globicatella; species Globicatella sp. HMSC072A10. Next base: position 23,508 of record NZ_KV805774.1, read on the forward strand.
TAGGTTTTTAATTTCGATCAATTGAAATCTACAAATGTTTTCTGAGCCTTCAAAAAATTTAGCTCATTAATTTTTAGCTACACTTACATTTGTTGCATTTAATTATCAATTTCTTTCGGTGGTACTGCATCAATTTGTAATTGGTTATAATCAATCTCTAAAATATCAAATAGTTGTTTAATAATAGATATTTTATCTCGATTTGATAAATGTGTTTTAGCATAAATACCTGGGATTATTTCAGCAGTTTTTCTTTCTTGCTTAGTCAGGAAAACTGAGTCGAGCCCAGTTCTATTTTCTGATTCTGCAATCCTTCCAATTGCAGAAGGATTTTCTTTTGTAATAATTGTCACTAGCTGAATATAAAAATCTATCCATGATTCTACTGTATGATAATCTTCGTTTCTAAATGTGTAACCTTTAGCAGTGTAATTAGTAAAGGTATTAATTCCATCAAATTCATAGAGATCTTCAACATCTTTTTTAGGCGTGTATTCTGTTTCCGGATACTCCCAGATTTTTAAGGATTGCTCGATTAAACTGTCTCTTCTTTGAATAATTTCTTCTTCACCCCAACTCTCTACACTCGCTGGGATAGCATTCAAATTAACAAAGTGGCTTTCTCGAAAACCTCTATCCATATTCTGCTTTTCAAAGAACGACCGATTACTCATCTTTGGGTTATATCCAGTTAAAGTTAAGTTTCCTAGATTATGAACATACATCTCATGAATATGTTCGCTTTCTTCCCCTAAATCAATTTCCCATTGAGCGGATAAATTCTGGGGCATTATATGTTCAATTGAGTAGTCTTGTTCGTCAATACCCTCATAAATTTTTAAATTTTCAACGTGATTATAATTTTCTAAGCATTCAAAGAAATACGTTCTAAATTTTGAATTGATATTATACATATCACGTGTCTGAAGAATTGAACGGATATCTTCATTCGTTGGAAATAACCCAGTCTTTTCTTTAGTCAATAGTAAGTAGCTGATAATATCGATTGGTTCAAAATTCGAAGCATGGGTACTTTCTGAGTGTTTACGGTAATCTCGATATAACACTGCAAATATTTTGTTAAGAGCGTTAGACGGAATTTGCGCGATCATTCGCCGAGCTATATAGCTTTCCACCACTTCAAATATACTTCCTACATTTTCTGTAGAGAGCTCTTCATTATTTAAATCTCTTAAAACAGCCATCAAGAAAGGATGTGTGACAGTAACTTCTATTTGATTCAATCTGAATAAGATACTATCGATTTTTTTATCCCCAACTGGATGGCCCAGTATTTGCTGATAAGCAAATGAGTACTCTTCTAAATCTATAAAGAAAGCTTCTTTATCTTCCCAGTTATTTTCATAATATTTTTTGAACTCATCATAGATATACTTGATGGTTGGAGTCTGTGCATTTTTAGTAGTCAGATACATTCTGAAAAACTCACTTAAATTAAAAGAAGTTCTCTCTTCAATAGGTTTCCAATAGTTCAAATACAAATGATCCTGCATGTCTAATTCTTCATTCATCAAGAGATAATTTCTTATTTTGTCTGCATTTGTTAACTCTAATCCTGTTGAGTTTAAACTCTCAAAAATGAGCTGTGGATCATCATCAGGGGAATTTAAACTTATTATCATGAACTGTAACTTTGTAAGGGATTGAAACAATTCATCAATAGTAATCTCCATATTGTCTATAAACGAATAGATATATTTATAATTACGAGTGATGTTTGATGCTTCTACGAAAAATTTTTTGTCTCCGTATAATTTAGTGTACGCTTCGTAATCTCGTGGATTAGAGTGTAATCTTATTTGATCATTTGTGGGCTTATAATAATCAAGTAAGAAATCACCTTTTAGTCGATCCGATTCTAAAATTGTATTAACCTCATTATTGTCTAACCACTTAACAATAGCCAAGAATAACAAGGATAAAGTTGTAATGCGTTGCTGTCCATCTATAATAATTTCCTCAGCATGGGCATTGGGTTTAATCACAATACTTCCAAAAAAATGTGTATTTTTACCAGAACTATTCAGCTCTACTAAATCTTCCATTAAGCGCTGGCAATTTTCTAGTGTCCAGTCATAGTTTCGCTGATAAACAGGGATAACAAATTTTGTTCCCTTCTTTAAGTAACCAACTACATTTTGAACATTACCTTCCATATATAAAACTCCTCGTATATGTAGTAACTATCAATTTTCTGTTATTTTTGAAACAACTGCTAAACGATTTTTTCCACATTATTGTTTTATTATTGTAGTATATTCATTGTTTTTTATAATCTTATCTCGGTTGTTTTCATAAATCATAGTCATATTTTGTTCTAATTCTTCATCTGTTAACTTGTCCGCCCAATATTCATCAATAATTTCATTAATCACTGATACAACTTCTCGTTGGGTACGGTAGAACTTCTTCACTTCCACAGAATCACCTCTGTTTTATTAAATTCTTACTTTTATTATACTTTAGATACATCTATTAATCTATATCTTCTGAAAATTAAAAACCTTGAAAAGATATTGTCTTTCTTCAAAGCTTTTTTAGCATTATAGCTTAGCGTGACGAGAATTTAGAACAGATTCTAAAGCGGTAGACATACAATGTGTCCGTTAGAACAAGTGTGAATCATTGCCTAAATGCCACAGTAATTGTGAGTGATGAAGCACTATAAGATCTCATTAGCAAAACTTATTGTGGATTTTGGATATAAGTTATGTTATTGCGATAACTACTATGAAATGATTTGTAGTATACGTTTTTAGATTTTATTATTAGATTTATTTGACTCACCAGCAGTTTCTAATCTCATTTTACTAGCAATATCAAATTTCTCTTTAATATACGCATAACCACTCCACTGACTCCATGTTTGCATTCTATCTGGTGTTCTAAAGCTTTTTTCTCCAATTAAGGTCCAAAACACTCTGTATTTCTGTTCTTCTAAGAATTTATAGAGATAACTTTCTTTTATAATCAATCCATAATCTTCATCTATTAATTTTGTATCAAAAGCCACTAGCTCATCTTCTGAATAGAAAAATCCATCAATCGTTATTTGTTCTAACTTTAAAATATTTATAATTTCTGAATTCGGTATTTTAAATGAAATTGAACTCTCCTCGAGTGTTCCATCGTATTGGGACTCATATAAAAACTCATTACTAGCTGGCAAGACATAATAACCAATTTCTTTTAATGGACGTTTTATGGTCTTATACTTTATTTCCTCATTATTTTCTTTACCTAATAGCAGATTTTCAAAATTTGATGAACTATAATCCCGTACTTCTTCTTCATAGTACTCTCCTGTCTCAATCTCTATAGCAGACCATTCATTTTTTAATACATTATTTTTTAATGCAGAACTCCAATAATATTCTCTATTAAAAAATTCATATGAACGGCTACCCTCAGGATAGTTTCTTCCATAGAAGTTCCTAGTGTCTATATCTTCCAAACAGCTTTCATAATCTTCTTCTTTAACGAAATATGCCTGGATAATGTTATAAATTTCTTGTCGCTTTCCATCGTATTTTCGTAATATATTTTCATTTTTTTCAATTTCTTTTATGTGGTTTAAAATTATCCAATTATTTCCTCGAGAATCTTTTATTTTAATTTCATTTTCAATATCATCAAATAGTGTGGAAGTCTTATTTACCCAGTCTATTATATCTGTTTCTTCTCGATCAAAATCGTCTAAAAATTCTTTTGAATATAACTCATCTTTAGGGTTGAATTCGATTAGACTTTTATCAGGTTTAAATCTATTATTGAGTGTTGGATCAAAATCTCTAACATATGGACTCCATGGACCGCTGTAATCTTCTGAAATATCGTAATCGTTTTCTACTAAATAATTGTCGGCTACCTTGGCTAAAAGATTATATAAAGCAATCCATTGATATTTTTTGCCAATGCGTTCAACTTTCCGTGTATCATGTCTTTCAGTATAATAATTATTTCTGTCATGTGGGAATAGTTCTTCATCAAAACCTATAACATTAAAAATGTAGTCCATAGCATATAAATAGCCGTTTTCGTTATCGAAGTTTTTAAATTGATTTAGTGCTGAATCAAACACGTATCTCCCAAAATCACCATAAATCCCTGGACCACTATCCTCAGTATTCATAGAAGAAACAATTGCATCTTTAGAAGAATTGTAACCACTAGATAAATCATACTCCACTCTTTCCATTTCAGGAATATCAGAAGAATTATAAGGCGGTCTAATTTTTTCTCTTGAAAAGTCCATATCTTCGGGATACTCAAATAAATACCGCTCTATAATCAATCGTGCATAATCCCTTAATAAGATATCTGGATACACTTCATCTGCCTGAAAGATAGTATTATATACGTAATTTACTAACTCTTTATAAGTTTCATGGTTTTTGTCCTTCGTACGCACTAATGCTCCAAAAACTACACCATATAATCTCTGAACTACATATGGGTCGTTAGTATTTTTGAACCTTTTTAGTAGGTCTAAGCATAATTGAAAATTATCCTTAAGAATTACAATCATAGCCTTTGAGCAACGGTCTCTTAACTTTCTATTACTAGAAGTCAAAGTCCAGCTAAACAATATAAGCATTAGTCTAATTTGCTCATTTTTTAGAGAGTGTGTATTAACTTTCGCAGACTCAAAAGAAGAAATAATCTGACCTAGTCTAGAATCACTACTTATTCCATTTATAAAATTTGTCCATTGTGAGTCTCTAGTAACCATAGACATTTGAGAAAGATGGCTATCTAAAAGATATGCATTTGTTGAATTTTTTAGCCTAATACTGTTATCAATAAGCATATTATAGAAAGTATCGATTGAAACTTCGTAGTTATTAAGTATCTTCCTTAATATTTCAACACTCGTATTTATATTTTTTCTGATAGTAAAAGATTCTATGAAACGATCTGCTAAATTGTTAGCCAAATGTATATCTTCTTCGTAAATAAAATCTAATACAGGTATAATTATCTCTCTTCCGTAACTTTCATATCCCATTTCTGAAGTAAACAATAAGGGATCTACCATGGAATAGTTAAGATTATCATCATCAATTAATACATCTAAAATATTATATTCAAGTTCATCTAAGTTAGTGCTCTTTTTGAATATTTCACTTCCAAGTAAATAATCTCGTACCAAGTTATAAGAGAATGTGTAGTATATTTCGTCGGAATTTTCAAAATTATTTATTAATCCATTTCTTACTAGCGAGCCAATATAATCATGCTTTTTAAATACTAATCCGTTGTTTTCCCAAAATGGTATCGAAAAAGTTTTTTCTTTAGAAACAGTCCATCCATTTCCTGCTAGCATTTTAGATACAAATTGAGTAAGAAATTCTTTTAATAAATTAAAGTCTTCATCAAATTCAATCTCTTCTCTAGATGATTGATCAATTTTTTCTAGCGTTTTATTAAATATCTCTTGAATGTCCATATCATATCCTTCAAAGTTTTCACAAAATAATGTTAAAAATAAAGGATTTGACATCTGTTCATTAAAATACAATGTTGGCGAGAAGGTTATATTGTAATAGTCTAGAAAAATATTTATCTGTTCATAATCAAATCTATCAAGTCCTTCATGGTTAAGTACAGATATTTTTTCTTTTGATATTAATTCATCTGTATAATCTGATATTAATTTCTCTTCAAATCCATTTCTAAATGAAAAAGCAAATTTTACATAATTATAATTGTCTAAAATTTGAGAGATTTCTTCAATAGTATTCTTCCAAATAATGTTGTCATTAGTTTCATTTATTCCATCAATAAAAACAACAATCGGTTTATTTATTAAATTTCCAAGAGCATCTAAACTATCTAACAAGTTATTTATATCTATATTAGGTATATTAAGTAGGTCGATTAATTGATTCTTAACAGGATTATTTTTTATGAATGAATACCCTGGTAGTAAAATTGTTGGCCTGTTTTCATAAACTAAATTATTAGCGGAGATGGCGAAAGTATGTGATTTTCCAACTCCCGCTTTCCCTTTTAACAATAGAATTTTATTATCTATTAGTTTCTCTTCAAAATTTGAAAGCAATAAATTATCTAGTAAGCTCTTTATTTTTTTTAAGTCCTGCCTTTTAGAAAGCAATTTATCCCTTTCATCGTTTTCAAGATCTGCAGAATAAATTTTATCATTTAGTTCATTTAAAGAATTTCCAAGTTTTAGAAAAGCATCTGCATATTTATTTTTAATATATTCATTTAGTTTGTAATAATCATTTGTATTCTCTATCTCATCTGACTTAAGAATGTCTTCTGCAATGTTATCTAATAATTCTCGTCCACTTTGTTTATAATAGGATTTGATTTCCTTCAGATAATTTGACACACGAGTAGGCAATAATTCGTCGGATAATTCACTTTGACAAAATAAGCCAACGGATTTTTCAGTATCAGTAGTTGCATTAAATTTCTTATTAAAGCGATACGATAGCGAATTCAAATTCAATTGTACTTGTTGTTGAAACCATTCAATATCGAACTTATGTTGATTAAAGAATAATGCGCTAGCATGTTTTGATGTCGCTGCTTGCTCTAGCAATTCTGTGTTGGTTATTGCAATACACTCTATAGATGCTTCTTCTAAAATCTTAACGCACTCTAAATAACTTGAATTATTAGTACTTACATCTTCATTACTGAAAAGATATACTCTATCCAGTTTACCTTCGTAATTATCTCTAATGATTTTAAAACTTTTTTTAATTTGAGAATAGTCTATTCCTTTTGAAAAATATTTAGCCTGAAAACTTATTTTTAATCCATCTTTTCCAGTAACTGGGTCAACTTCAATTCCTTTATGGTTTGGATTAGATCGCAAAATAGTACCTTCTACACAATAGTTTTCTTTGAACAACAGTCTGCTTAAACTCTCAAATGAGCTTGTTTTATGGTTATTATTCACGTTAAAATGATCCCAAGTAATCATTTATTTTCTCCCTTCTTTATAAATACAATTAAATTAATTATAGCATTCTTTAAGCATTAACGTATAAAAGAGAATAACCCAATAGCTTTCGCTATTGAGGCTCTTGTGAAAATCTATTTCACTGAGCCATGTTATAAAGCAAAACAGATACATATATAACAAAAAAATCTACTTCCCATGTTTAAAAATGTTTTTTAAAAAATAGAAAATCACAATTTTTTCGACAAAACAGAATAGTATTTTTGAAGATTTCTAGATTGTAGAAAGTACTAGATTTTAACATTATATATATCCTATTTTTTAAAGTTCTATTTATCATGTTTAGAGCAGTTGATCAATTTCATTTATACTCTCTAGCTTTTCATCTTTTATTCTTCTAGCAATTCTTGCTGCTTCTTCTGTACTTAAATTATCTATTTCTGAAACTAAATTTTCAACCTTTTCAACTTCTACTAAAACAGCTTCTTCATTTTCTATAAGGTTTTGTTCAATTTCTTTTTTTACTTTAATTGAATCAGGATCATTGAAATCCATATTTTTTAAAAATGTTCTGACAGTTGAATCAATCCGTCTAGCCTATATTACTAAATCTCGAAGATCGGATTTATCCAAATTAACAGTAATGGGATTATCAACTTTTTCGAGACTTCTTCGAACAAGGGCACTCATTGTCATATTCTCTGCTTCTGCTTTGTGTCTTATCATTACTTTTTCTTCTGGTGAAACTCGGAGATTTAAACTTCCACCTTCTGATAATCTTACTTGAATACTTTCCGTTCGTTTCATAAAATCTTCTCCTTTAGTTTATTATTTGAATTAGAACCTTACATTTATTTTTAAAAAATCAAGTGTAGTGACAATTCGGTTTCAGGAAAAATTCCTGACAAGCCAAAACAGAGTTTTGGGGGTTGGTGTACAATTAGGTGTACAATTAGGTGTACAAACCCGTTGCTTGCCAAACAAGAAGTAAGATTATTCTACGATGTATATATGACCTTCAAATCGAATTTTTGTTTTAGTTAAGTCGGTATATTGATCATCCATTTCGATTTCTTTATCTTTAGTATTTTGAGTTTCTTTCTCAGCTTTAAAAATCAATCGCTCCACATATTCTTTAATTGTAATCTTCTTTTCGAAAGCAGAACGTCGAACTATATCCTTCGCCCTCTCACTAACTCTGATTAAGCTTGTCTCTTTTTCATTCTTATCATATTGTTAGCCATTAAATAATTTCCTCCTATAAATTCTCGTAAAGCAATTGAATCATTCTTCGATTCATCGATATTTTAAACTTACAATTCTATTAGATACATTTTTTGCAATGAGGATGCTTCGTGTCTTTATTAGTATTACTAAAATCAGTCTTATTAGTGTTCAGTTTTTGAACTTCAAGACGTTTGTATATGTTAACTTAAAAGTGAGCCACTA
>NZ_KV805775.1:0-1469 GCF_001811625.1 Globicatella sp. HMSC072A10
TTTTGAGATGTTTTTTTCTATACTTTTTTCTAAACCGTAGCACTTGACTGATATCGTCGAATCGGGTGCGGGGGTCACTCCCCGACCTTTTTGCACTTCGCTTAAATTTTCGGTCGAGTCATTTAGCTTACCCGATTCTCCCATTAAGTAAAGTGCTACTGTTGTATTGAAAGCCATAAAATAGTTCCCCTCCCAACCGCAACTAGCAGCTTTATTTTCAATCATAAAAATGGGGAGGATACACAATTTAAGTGGCTAATTTAATTTTAGAACTTTCGTTGGACGAGTTGATTATGGAAGGTGGCAATCTTTCTGGCGGCCAGAAGCAACGCATGATAATCATTCGAGCGTTCTCACAAAATAAGAAATTTATCATTTTGGATTAATCATTATCAGCCTTAGATAAAGAAAATTACCATCGAATCGAAAATTATTTGCTTAATCAAGATGATATTTGCTTGATTAATATTACGCACATAGATTTAAGCAATTTTAGTAAATATGATCAGGTGCTAGATTTGAATCAGTTAATTAGATTGGAATAATTTCAATGATTATTACGATGTGTTGCTAATAGAGAATGAAAATCGAAGTGATTTCATAGCAACAAACGAAGTTAGGTGAAATGCCTAACTTTTTTATTTTGTTTCGTGATAGTTAGCTCACATCATTTAGCTTCAATGATTTATATTAGGGATATAGCATAGGATATGGGCAAAGGACATTGACAACGATCGATTTAAACCATTCAAACTCGTGATGAGATAAATTTTGCTAAGCAATGTATAGTCTTATTCTCTCTCTCATGGACGTCTTTCTTACTAAGCGAGATTATGGATGAATGGATTTATGCTGAGAGTCAGTATAAATATAATCAAATAATAGGTTTAAGATAATTTCGTATTCTTCATAGCTAAAAGATTCTTTGAAATGATTGTAATCATTGATAATGCTATTGCCAATACAACATAAAAAGGCTGTTTTAAATCTTAAGCATAATAAACGTCAACACTACCGCGGTAATAACTGGATAGAGTGCCAATGGAAGTGAGCTTATAATCAGTTGAAAAATCGGTTGATTTCTGCTTTAGCTGTTTCAAGAGAGTCTGAGCCATGAATCAGATTATAAGTTACATCCGTTGCATAATCTCCGCGAATAGTACCAGGTGCTGCTTCAAAGACATTCGTTGGTCCCATCATGGCTCTCATGCCTTGAATCACTTCTTCACCTTCCACCACCATGCCAAAGACTGGGCCTGATAACATAAACTGCTCAAGCTTAGGATAAAAAGGTTTGTCAATCAGGTGAGCATAATGCTCGGCAATAATGGCAGCATCCAGTGTCATTAATTTAGCATGTACAATGCGGTACCCTTTCTTTTCAATTCGTGAAATCACTTCTCCCATCAAGCCACGCTTCAAGCAATCTGGTTTTAATATAAGTGCTAACATAAAAATGTACAGTTGTG
>NZ_KV805776.1:0-270 GCF_001811625.1 Globicatella sp. HMSC072A10
TCCATCCCCTTAGATAACCCATCTCTTCGAAGTAGTCCATTAGAGTGTTCATTTAAGCCGCGTTGTGACGGACAACCGGGATCAGCAAAGTAAATATTGATGTCATTGACATTTGAAATGGCTTGCCAATCAGAAAATTCTTTTCCACAATCAAACGTAATGGATTTAAATAAATTTCTCGGTAAATAAGCAAACCAGTTATCACAAGCGATTCGCACATCACTTGCTTTGCGACTGTTAATTTTTATCGGGATGATGAGTTTACTGATT
>NZ_KV805777.1:0-388 GCF_001811625.1 Globicatella sp. HMSC072A10
ACAATCTTCATTTGTTGTTTAGCCATGCCATGGGCCTTTTTCCACTCATTTTCTTTAATAAAATCGCGTAACATCCCTTCAATTGATTCTGATAATACTCTGCGTCTACCGACTCTTTTTTTATAAGTTGGTGGTTTCACGATATCCTCTGCGATAGGAAGATCACGAACATCTTCATACTTGCTTCTTTCATATTCCTTGATATATTTATCAACGGTATTCCTAGATTTCTTCGTGAGTAAAGCAATTTTTCTTTTGCTTAGCCCCTCAAGGTATAGTTTTATAATCGTTTGTTTTTCTTTCAATGTAATCACTCCTGATATTCCCCCTATTTATTATCCAATAGGGTTATTTTTTATCAAAAGTGGCTCAGTTTTCAATTAATATA
>NZ_KV805777.1:488-7748 GCF_001811625.1 Globicatella sp. HMSC072A10
TTAGAATAGGTTTTCCCACATAAATTTTCAATGACTTTCGAAACTTTTCTTGTAGAGACACCTTGGATATACATTTCAAGTATGGTTAACAGAAGTGCCTTTTCATTTCTTGGTAGCGTTCAAAGATTTCTGTAGAAAACTTTCCATCTCTTGTTCTTGACACTCTAAGATCTAAAGTTCCTAGTTTTGTTGTGTAATCACGATTGTAGTAGCTATTACGATAAGTAACTCTATTAGGATCACGTTGATAGGCTTCGTTATCTAAGTATTCATCCCGTTCTTTCTCTATCAGGTGATTAAATACCTTTGTTAAAATACTCTTAGATAGGTTATCTTTCACTTCTACGCCAATTAAGTTTTGAATGTCTTCTAGATTCAGTGCAAAATGTACTTGGGTCATTTTGATTCCTCCTGGTTTGTTTATTTTTCATAAGAACATTGTGCCAGTTATGGAGGGATTAGTGCCCTTTCTTTTTACACTATTATATGGACTTTAGCTCTTATTTTGCTATAATTATAGCAAAGATGACGCATGCTATGCATGAATGGTCTACCAGATTTCAAAATTAACAAAACTTTCTGTAATAATCATCAGAGAACAAAGAGAGGAATGTAGCTATGGCTTCAAATTTTAATATATTTCCTGAAGCATACCGCTTGTTTGAAAATCTAGGTCAAGCTGCTGAAAGGAATGTCTATAGTGATCCGAATACTGCCGTCTTTAAGATGCGGCAATTCTCTGAGAAGATGGTGGATGCTATATGTTCTCTAGAAGCAATTTATATCGATCAACGGGCTAACCAATTAGATAAATTAAATGAGCTTAGAAATAATTATGTGTTAGATGGGGATATTGAGAGCGTGTTTCATACCATTCGTAAGACTGGGAACCGGGGTGTTCATGATGGGGATGTCGAGACCCCGGAAGCGATGGACCTGCTTCGGTTAACGCATTATCTATCGAATTGGTTCATGGAAGTCTATGTGGATTATCAATTTGAGTCTCAGGAATTTCAAATACCCGAGAATCAAGATGCGCTAAAAGATCAGCGAATTGCTGAATTGGAGGCTCAGTTACTTGAGCAAGAACAGGATCTGAACCAACAAATGGCGCTGAATTTAAATGATGAAGCCAATTCAAATGAGAGCGTCAAGAAGGAAAGACGTCAACGGTCAAGACGATACACGGATAAGCGGCCTCCCAATGAAATTGAAACACGGATTCTCATTGATGAACAACTTCGCTCAGCTGGCTGGGAAGTGAATACCCATGAATTGAACTATAAAACAAACCATACCATGCCTGAGAAGAATCGTCAAATGGCAATTGCTGAGTGGCCTTGTGGGAGTGGTTTTGCTGATTATGCTCTATTTGACGGCTTGGAATTAATCGGGATTATTGAGGCAAAGCCTTATGGCAAGGATATCGCAGGTGATTTGCAACAAGCTAAGCGTTATGCTAGAGAAGTCGAGAGTCATGAGACGGTTGAATTTAAAGGGGAGTGGAATGGTTATCATGTCCCCTTCGTTTATTCAACCAATGGTCGGCCATATTTAGAGCAACTCAAAGAGAAGTCTGGTATATGGTTCTGGGATACAAGACGAGATGATGTGCCATCTTATGCCCTCGAGCAGTGGCACTCACCGCAAGATTTACGAAAGAAGCTTGAGGTGAATATTGAAGAGGCGGAGAAGGCCCTTGAAGAAGACCAAGATTATCCAGATTTTGCTAGTCGATATTATCAGATTGAAGCGGTTCAAGCGGTTGAGGAATCTTTAGCAAATAACCAACGACGGATGTTAATTGCGATGGCAACCGGTACAGGGAAGACCCGGTTAGCCTTAGCTATTATGTACCGTCTCATTAAGACGAAGCGTGTGAGGCGTATCCTCTTTCTTGTAGACCGTAAGTCATTAGGGGAACAAACGGCAGATGATCTCAAAGATACCAAAGTGGATAACTTATCCTTATCGGATATCTACGGTGTCAAAGAGGTGACAGACCGCTTTCCTGATGATACAACCAAGATTCAGATTTCTACCGTCCAAGGGATGGTACAACGCTTATTCAATCAAGAGGATCCTGAGAAAATCCCCTCCATCGGGACCTACGACTTTATTATCGTCGATGAGGCCCATCGAGGTTATAATGAGGATCGAGAACTGTCTGAAGACCAGTTAGAGTATCACGATGAGAAGGACTATATTAGTCAATACCGCCGAGTCATTGATTACTTTGATGCAGATGTACTCGCACTGACAGCCACACCAGCTTTACATACAACGAATATCTTTGGTATGCCTATCTATAGTTATTCCTATACGGATGCTGTAGTTGACGGCTATCTCGTAGACCATAACCCACCTTATAAGTTCGAGACGGAATTGAATCGTGCAGGGATTACAATCCACAAAGATGAAGAGATTACCTTGTGGAATCCTGACGAATACGAGATGGATAAAGCTTTACTTGAAGATGACTTACACTTCGATGTGGCTCAATTCAATAAGCGAATTATTAACGAGTCCTTTAATCGTGTGATTTGTGAGGCCTTAGTTGACTGTATTGATCCGACAGAACCTGGAAAGACTTTAGTGTTTGCCGCGACGGATTATCATGCGGATATGTTAGTCCGCCTGCTGCGGGAAGCTTATTCTAGTCGAGGCTATGAGGTGACTGAGGATATGATTATGAAGATTACCGGTGCGAATCATGATTCGAGTGCAGATATTCGCCGCTTCAAGAATGAAGTCTATCCTAATATTGTGGTCACAGTAGACTTGTTAACCACCGGGATTAATGTGCCAGAAATTGTCAATTTAGTCTTTGTTCGTAAAGTCCGCTCAAGAATTTTGTATGAACAGATGCTTGGTCGAGCGACGCGGCTCTGTCCTGAGATTGATAAAGAGGCCTTCAATATCTTCGATGCGGTTCAACTTTATGACACACTTTATGACGTCACGGATATGAAGCCTGTTGCAAAGACTCCTAAGTATACGATTGAAGATATTTTCCAAAGAACGATTGAAGCAGAGACTGATGAAGAATTTCAGTTCCTCCGTAAAGAGTTGCTAAGTAAGTTACAACGTAAAAAGCAAAGGTTAGATGACAAGGTCCTGGATGAGATTCGAGAATTGAATAACACGTATTCAATTGATCGCTGGCTTCATGCTCTAAAGGAGATGGATCAGACGAGCTTGGTAGGAGAGAAGGAACATATTGAAACACTTGCAGTCTACAGACCGAGTGGGAAAGACATCATCATATCGGATGAAGAAGATCAGTTACTTGCTGTTGAGCGAGGATTCGGTGAAGGGAACACGAAACCAAAAGATTACTTACAGTCCTTTGAAGGCTTTATTAAGGAGAATATCAATAAAATTCCTGCCTTAAGTATTGCAGCTAACCGACCGGCTGATCTAACACGCGAGGAGCTTCGAGAAGTTGAATTAATCTTAAAGAAACACCGATTCGATGAGAAAGGGCTTCAAGAAGCTTGGCGCAAAGAAAAGAATGAAGTGGTCATTGCTAATATCATCTCCTTTATTCGCCAAGCAGCGATCGGGAGTCCTTTGGTGGATAACCAAACACGGATTAAGGAAGCCATGGCATCGATTTATGCCATGCACGACTGGTCAAGTGTTCAGTTAAAGTGGTTAGAACGGATTGAAAAGCAATTATTAAAGAGCCCTGTATTAGGACCAGATGCCAAGTCTGCCTTTGATGACCGAGGTGTCTTTGCCAATCAAGGGGGCTATAAGCGAGTGAAGCAAATTTTCGGTGATTATACCGATGAGATTGTCGATACGATTAATGATAAATTATATGGATAGAATTTGAGGGATAATGTGAATAACAATGAAATTGTTCAGCGGCTATGGAATATGGCTAATGTGTTGCGTGATGACGGTATCTCTTACCAGGATTATGTTACAGAATTAACCTATCTTTTATTCCTGAAGATGATGAAGGAACAAGGCACCGAAGAGGTGTTGCCGGAAGAATATCGCTGGGATGAATTAGTGAAGCGAGAAGGATTAGAGCTTAAGACCTTCTATCAACAACTTCTGTTAGATCTAGGTAACAAAGAAAAGACGCCGGCTAAGCAATTAAATCAAATATACGCCAATGCTAGTACGAGTATTGATGAGCCAGCTAATTTAGAAAAGCTTATCAAAGGGATTGATGCCTTAGACTGGTATTCTGCTAAGCATGAAGGCTTAGGGGACTTATATGAAGGGCTCCTTGAAAAGAACGCCAATGAGACAAAATCAGGTGCGGGGCAGTATTTTACACCTCGACCACTCATTGATGTCATGGTTCAACTGACCGATCCTCAACCAGGCGAACGTTTGAATGACCCGGCAGCTGGTACTTTTGGTTTTATGATAGCTGCTGATAGATACATCAAAGAGAAAACCGACGATCACTTTGACTTAAGCCCTAAAGAAGCGGAATTCCAAAAGCACGAGGGCTTCTCTGGGATGGAACTAGTCCCAAGTACCCACCGGCTCGCCTTGATGAATGCAATGCTCCATGATATTGAAGGACCGTTGGAGTTAGGGGATTCATTATCAAGTAATGGTAAGTGGATGAAGGAGTATGACTTAGTACTGACTAATCCACCCTTTGGAACGAAGCGAGGCGGTGAACGTGCCACCCGGGACGATTTAACCTTTGTGACTTCAAATAAACAATTAAATTTCTTACAAATTATTTATAATTCCTTGAAGACAGATGGTAAGGCACGTGCTGCGGTTGTTGTGCCAGATAATGTCCTCTTTGATTCAGGAGTGGGGGAAGAGATACGTAACGACTTGATGAATAAGTGTAACTTGCATACGATTCTTAAATTACCAACCGGTATCTTCTATGCCCAAGGCGTTCAAACTAATGTTCTCTTCTTTACGCGTGGTACGACAGAAAAAGATAATACCAAAGAAACTTGGATTTATGACTTACGGCATAATATGCGGTCCTTTGGCAAGCGTAATCCGTTAGATGCTAAAGACTTTGAAGACTTTATTGCCTGTTATCAAGCAGAAGACCGCACGCAATGTGAATCCACCTGGTCAGAAGAGAATCCAAATGGCCGTTGGCGACGCTTTACGATGGAAGAAATCGAAGCCAGACCGAATACGAACCTGGATATCAATTGGATGGTTGAAGAGAGCGATGAACCTGACTATACCTTAGGTGAATTATTAGACTTAATGGAAACATCTTCTCGTGAAATTCAATCCTCTGTAGAGCAATTGCAAGGACTGCTAGGAGACTTGATCGAATGATAGATACAGAATTATTGAAAGAGAAAGTATTAGATCTGGCCATGCGAGGAAAGCTGGTAGAACAAGACCCTACTGATGGCGATGCCAGAGACTTACTTCAAGAAATCCAAGCAGAGCGAGAACAACTCGTAAAAGAGAAGAAGATTAAGAAAAGCAAACCACTTCCACCGATTAGTGAGGAAGAGATTCCTTATGAGATACCAGAAAGTTGGGAGTGGGTGAGGTTAGAAGATGTACAAGAGAATATCCCTAATGCAATTGCAGATGGACCTTTCGGATCAGATTTGAAGAAAATACATTATACAGATGAAAAACAAGTCAGAATTATTCAATTAAGTAATGTCTCAAAAGATGGGTGGAAAGATGACAATGTTAGATATACCACATTTGAACATCTTAAAAATATACAAAGAAGCGAAGTTAATGAGGAAAGTATTGTTATAACAAAAATGATGCCAGCTGGTGTCGCAATGCTGGTTCCAGGTTTTGATCAGAAGTATGTTTTATCTTCTGATGTTGTTAAATTTGTACCAAATCATAAGATAAATGCTAATTTATTGGTCTATTTTTTGAATGGTAAAGGATTTCAAAATCAAGTCAAAAGTGAATTGCAAGGGACAACAAGAAAGAGAACTGCTATTACAAAGTTAAGAAAGTATATTTTACCGATACCGTCACGAGCAGAACAAGAGCGTATTCTAGAAAAAATAGAGTATTTATTTTCGATAATTGACGTTATAAATAAATCGCAAATTCAGTATGAAGATTATAAAGGAAGTATAAAGGGTAAAATTTTAGAACTTGCTATGCAAGGCAAACTAGTCCCTCAGTTGCCAGAAGAGGGAATAGCAAGCACACTCCTAGAAGAAATTGCAGCTGAGCGACAACGTTTAGTTGATGAGAAGAAAATAAAGAAAGCGAAGCCTCTTCCAGAGATTACCCAAGAAGAGATTCCTTATAAAATTCCTGAAAGTTGGGAATGGGTGAGGTTGGGGAATGTTATTTATCCTCAAAAAACTGTTAAAGAGAAACCAGAAGAGTTCTATTACATAGATATATCTTCAATAAACAACGAGCTCCAAAAGATAGAAAATCCAGAGTTTATAAGTGCTGAAGGTTCTCCGTCTCGAGCAAGTAAATATGTAGAAGAGGGAGATGTAGTCTTCTCAACTGTTAGACCATATCTAAAAAATATAGCTGTATTAACGTCAGAATACAAAAATGTGATTGCTTCAACCGGTTTCTATGTAATGCGCGGTATTGGAAAGGTTAATAATGAGTTCTTGTTTTATCTGTCCCAATCAGAATACTTTTTAGGGTCGATGACTAGAATGATGCGTGGCGACAACTCTCCTTCGGTAAGAAATAATGACCTAGAAGAGTTTGTAATCCCATTACCCCCAGCAGATGAACAAGTGAGGATCGTAAATAAATTAAAAGATATAAGACAAAATATTTGACTAAGCAGTTAACGACATCCTATCTTCCCATTCAAATCAAAGAGTAGCCTAATTAATAATTGGTTACTCTTTTGGTCTATAAAAGGTGTGAAGAATATCGTATAATAGAACAAATCTTCTCATTAGGAGTGATGGCTTGATTTCTTTTAAACATGTTATCTCGGAAAAATATAAGGAATATTATAAAAATGAAATGTCTGTTATGTTACTAGATGATGAGTCGAATCTTGTTGAATACCTTTATCCTGAAAATAATTTCGGCAAATTTCAAGTTTAAATTAGCCAGCGTTCATCATCTCAAATGGTGATTTGTAGTTGAACATTTTTTTCGGATAATGATTAATCCAGGTTTCGATTTTCTTTACTTCTAATTCTGTTACATCTGTTGTTCCTTTAGGTAAAAACCGCCTTATTAGTCGATTGTGGTTTTCGTTTGTTCCCTGTTCATAGGAACAATAAGGATGGGCATAATAAATATACTCATAAGGAAAGACTTCATGCAGTCTAAAAA
>NZ_KV805778.1:0-13409 GCF_001811625.1 Globicatella sp. HMSC072A10
GAATATGAAAGAAGCAAGTATGAAGATGTTCGCGATCTTCCTATCGCAGAGGATATCATAAAACCGCCAACTTATAAAAAACGAGTCGGTAGACGAAGAGTATTATCAGAATCAATTGTAGTGATGTTACGTGATATCTTACGTGGTTTAATTACAACAATTTCATACAAAATAAAATAACTACCGTCTAAAAGCCTATTGTATCAAGCTTTTTAACAGTAGTTATTTTAAAATTATTACAAAAGTGGAGATGAGGAGAGTCGAACTCCTGTCCAAATATCTCGCCACCAACGAGTCTACGTCAATAGTTTATCCATTTAAGATTTAGCTACTGCATAGCCGACAAACAGGCATCCGCTATCGCGAGTCTGATAATCTCTTTCTTAACTTACAGACGGAAAGTTAAAACGTATCCCACTAAATTTGAGACCACGATCTGAGTACATGGGCGATACCAGGGTGATCTTCGCTGCAGGTTTTTAGGCTGCTAAAGCGAAATTATTGTTTTGATTGTTTGCAGTTATATTTAACTGTAGCGTTTTTAGGAAGTCGCTGCCTTCCTGACGCGTCATTAGCTCGAACAATACCTGTCGAAACCATGACATCCCCTTAATATTATGTCTTTATTATAATACATAAAAGCACAAAAGTCAATTATAGTCAAATTGGCTTTTGTGCTACGACTGGGCTGTGAGGGGATCGAACCCGCGACCCACTGATTAAGAGTCAGTTGCTCTACCGACTGAGCTAACAGCCCGTTACAAAAATATATTATATACCTCTAACTAATCAATTGCAAGTACTTTTTTAAAAAATAATTGTAGTTAATATAATCACATTATCCGATATAAAGAAACTGAGCAGAAAAAGTATAAAATCGTTCGATTATCACTTCCTCTGCCTAGCCTAGCATAATTGAGTAGGTCTAAAATAGGTGATTAAGGCACAGATTTAAGCCATTAAACCACTGCGCTCTTAATTAACAAACAATAACATGACTATATTTATCCAGTTTATGCCCCACCCTCTATTGATCCTCTTGAAGGCGCAATTTGAATTCCCTCAACCACTGGCACTATAAAAAATTGGAACTAATGGAATTTCAAAGTATTTGTCCAATCACCATCGTTTATCACGGTTGGTAGCGTTGTTGTCGCTTAGCGTATGACCAAAATAACAATATAAATAAAATCCCCACTATCGACGTAATCAAGGCTGCTTTAAAATTTAGAATAAAATTACCAAGTACGATTACTAAAATGCCTAAAGTCGCAAATAATGGTGCGATAATTCCAAAGAATTTATTTTTAATCTGCTCTTTTTTATATAGCTGGAAGACTAAGTAATATATCGGTAATAAGCATAAATTATTAAAGACTACGGCACTTTCTGAAATATCTGAGTTAGGCAACCATTGATATTTAAAAACAAAGTAGTGAATCACTAACCAAAGAAGATTGATCGCCATTACTAAAAGTGTAGAATGAGTTGATAATTGATGTTGTGGATGTAATCTTTGCAATGATTCGGACTTTAACCACCCTTTTTCAGCCATTGCTTGAGGTAAACGAATATTGGCTAGAAACATACCATTCGCCACTCCTAAAACTGAAATTATCACAATAATAATTAATACATTCCCCAAAGCTCTTCCAAAGATCATATTAAACGCAAAATTAACTGAATTGTTACCCGTCGATAAAATAAAGGTTACGCCTAAAATATTATTTAAACCGACAAAATAACTGACATATAAGACTAAAATAAAAATAGGTCCTAGTATATAGGCCAATGGTAAATTACGTTTCGCATTTTTTAATTCTGGTGCAATATTCGTGACCACATTCCAACCATCAAAGGTAAATGCTAAAGGAACTAAAGCTGCTAACCAACCAAAGCCAACGTCTCTGGGCTCAACGATTAATAAATTAGAGGGTATTTCGGGCATCGGCTGTTGCCAAATGAGACCCATTATCATAATAATAATTAGCGGAATAACTTTAATAAAAGTTGAAAGGCTTTGAAAAAATCCTGCTAATTGTTTCGAATAATAGTTTATTAAGGCAATAATAAGTAAGTAAACAATCGTTAATATAATTTCAGATTCAAAACTCGCATTGGCCATCAATAAGCTTAATGTATAGGACGCAGCAACCCATGTGACCACTGTTGTGATGACTGGAATATAGATAAAGGTCTGGAACAGGCCAATCACAGTCGCAAAGGTCTGATTATAGTATATTTCAGCATAGCCGGCCAGTCCGCCACTGGTAGTGGTTCTTAATGCTAACTGTGCCAACGTTAAACTCCCAAAGATAATGTTAACGGCTCCTAATAAAATTACCAGAACGCCTAAGGTAACATTGCCGCCAGTAAAGGATAAAATATCATCCGCTTTAAAATATATTCCCGATCCCACCACTGTTCCGACAATCATCGCGATGGCCGTTAACAATCCATAAGTTTTATTTTTTTCTTTCAATCGTACACCTTCTACATCCATATTTAGCTGATAAAAATTCAATTGACCGTTTCTAAAAACACTTAAACAATAAAATGCTGATTGCCTGGAGGCTAGGCATAAATTTGAAAAATCCAGTCAAATTAGTGCTTATTTATTAAAAGCACAGTAGTTGAGTGGTCTCAAACTGCGTCTTTCGACTTGTTTGAGGCCTACTCACCTATGCGGGGGGTGGGCAGACGAAGCGAAAATTATTTAATTTTCTACTTCTGGTCCACTCCCAATCGTATTGCTATTTATCAAATAAAAACTCGATTAACAATCGATTTTGAATAACCAGCTTGCTACCCATTAAGAAGCATTCTTAACTGAGCAGTTCCAAAAATAAAACGATTCCTATGTTATTCTACTCTCTTTCATTAATCGAGTGACAATTCTATTTTTGCTCTAACCAAATTTTTCTCATGGCAAAGTTAATACACATCACCACAACGGCTACCATAATATTGGCATAATTGGCATTAATACCTAAAATTTCAACTGTAAACCATAATAAAGCTAAAGTAATTAACATGCCGATGACACTTAATAATACAAACAATTGAAATTCACGGCCTTTTTCTGTTTCTGAATATTTACTAACAAAAACATATTTCATACTTAAATAATAATTGAAGATGGTGGCAATGACAAAAGCGATAAACTTCGCTAAGATATACCATACGCCAAAAGCATTAAATAAAGTATAAAAAATGATCCAGTCAATAACCGTCGCAATGACGCCGACAATACCGAATTTAATAATTTGTTCGAATAATTTTCTCATCGATTGACCACAGGCTTTCTTTTATTTTTCTCTAGTAAACTATACACTATCAAGCCTAAAATTGAAAGACCTGTTATCATCCACCCAATACTCCAGCCATCTGGGGTAAATTTCATTTCAATTTCGTGAGTTCCTTTGCTAATTGGGAATGAAATAAAGGCACCCCAAGTCTCTTTGATTGGGACTTCTTGTCCATCAACGGTCACAGTCCATCCTTGATTATAAGGAATCGAGGTCATCATATAACGACTATCATCGGTAATGTTAACCGTCCCTTTCATAAAGGTATTCCCCCACTCGGTTACTTTCATTCCTTGTTGTTTGCGGTGTGCGATGATTTGTTCACTAATACTTTGATCGGCTGTAATCACGTACATATCGGTTAAATCAAGTTCTTTCGTCGTTCCTAACGTTAAGACCATTTCTTGAGTTTGCCCTTTTTGTTTATTAGCAATATTCCATAATTGCTGACCATCAAATGAATGTTGATAATCATACCAACGTCCATTCAACTTAATTTCAGTCTTACCACCTTTTTGACGTTTTAAGGCTAAAGGCGCATTAATGTAATAGGTCGCATCTGTTTGGGGTGTAAAGGTAAATTTAATTTCACCCTTTTGGCTTTCATCTATTTTCTTATAGATTACTTTCCCAGAAGCTGTTTCCTCTTTTTTTACATTAGTTAATTCAATGTTCTCAAATAGGTAGGATTTAAAGACTTGTAATTCCTGTCCACTGATGGCCGATAGTATTTGATTGTTCGTATGAGCAACTTGATTAGGATGAATTTCTAAATTCACGGTCTGTTCATTGACACCAAAAGCTATGGGCAATACATTCTGATTTTCATATATTTTAAAACGTTCATCTTCCCAATATAATTGATAATAATCGAGTAAATCACTCCGGGTAGAATTACGATGGAAGAAACGGCGATTTGGATATTGTTGGACATCCTCATTCGTATAATCTTGATAATCGACTACATAACGTATACCGTAAAAAGCATCCATAAAGGCGGTTCCGTTACCATAGAAGCTCGAAGCATTACTGCCTGAATCTCCTACTGCTGTCATGAAATTTAAGGTAGAACGTTCCATATTTGAACTAAAATGAGTCATCCCTGGATAATCAAACATGAAAGGATCATTTTTACTTCGTTCAAACATTTTATTAATACGGTAAAATTCTCCTTCTTTACTTGGTCGGATTAAATCGATTACCGGTAAAACGGATAATTGTGCATCTCTAAATTTTGAAGCATCGTCATAATTCATTCGACTTTGAACGATATAAGCATTAAGTCCTAATTCAAAAATAGTGAGTAAACTAATCACTAAATAACTCGATTTTTTAAAGCCAAAAGCTAAAATGAATAATACAAAAATCCAAATCGTGAGGGATAAGGTCTGTAATTTAACTAAATAACCAAAATGATTTAATAATGAAACGGCAATAAAGATTAGGACCGAACCGCCTATCATAGCGATTAATCGTTGTCGTCCAATATGACGGTATTTGTACAATGAAAATATAAATAATACGATTAACACTCGTAAAATTAAGGCTAAATAATTTTCCAATAACGGGACCACTTCACTCGTTGCATCAAAATTGAAAAATGAAAATTCATTTGAATAGGTCCATTCAGCGGCTAAATAGATAAAGGCCGAAGAAACCATCACTAATGGCCAACTGACACTGCGCCAGTTATGAAGGCCACGATAAGTTAATAAGACCATGAAGAATGAAATAATCCATGAGAATCGATAAAAGAAGCCAGCCGGTGTTTGGCCCATATGCCAAATTTTATTGAAAAATAAATTAACAATCGAAATGAAAAAGACCGCAAAGACAAACACAGCCGCCATTTTTTGCTTTTTAGAAATAGATCGATTCGCAAAGAATACGCCAGTACCAAACAATCCTAAACTGCCGACAAAGATATTGGGTAAATTAGGGCCTGCTGGCCACGATTGACTGTCAAAAGCACCAATCATTAATTTTGCCAGAGCATCTAGAGGATTGATTTGCATCTTCCATTCGAAGGTTAATTTACTGCCATACGCACCTTTAGAAATTAATAAATCCATCAATACGGGATACAATAACCACATCACCATCCCTGCCCCTAAGATAGCGTAGATTGCTGCTCTTAAAATGCTTAATAAGGAGGTTTTACTAAATAATTGGCGACTTGACATATAAAATATCGTATATAAGATAACGAATAAACAAATCATGTAGCCCATATAATATTGTAAGAATAAGGTTAAGGCAATGATTAACGCAAATTTATACCCTTTTCCACCGTCTAATACTTCCTCTAGTGCTAAAATTACCAATGGTAACATGATCATCCCATCATAAAAAATGATATTCATTTGATAAGCCACTAAAAATCCAGCTAAGGCATAAACAGTTGACAACAATGGCACTAAGAAACGACGATCATTTAAATGACCATTGTAACGTTTAATGAGTAAATACGCGAATGATAATGCAATAAAGCCATAGCGTAAACCAATAATGATGGTCGTTGCTAAGCGAAATTCACCCGCTGGCAAGAGCGCATAGATTAAATAAAATGGACTCATCAAATAGTAAGCCCAGTTACTAATCATTGTGCCACCAATTGATTTAGAAAATGAATAAAATAAATTGCTTAAATCCCCTGTCCAAAGTGTCCGTTTATACAGACGGAAGAAGTCGATATATTGCTGTCCAAAATCGACTGACATTAGGGTTTCGTCTCCAAATGGGTAAACTCCCATAAAGGCCCATACGACCAACATAATCGCAATTGGTAAAATAAAACTTAGGATATAGAGTCCTTTTTTCGTTTGATATAATTGATTAAATTTTTTTGTTATTTGTTCCACTATCTCAGTTCCTTGTCTTTTCCTTGAATATTAGTTTCTTCTACAATAAAGTGTGGGCGTCTTTTGACCTCATAGTAAATTTTCCCTATATATTCACCTAAAATTCCAATCGAGATTAATTGCACCCCACCAAATAATACAATCGCAAATAAAGTGGTGAAATAGCCACTAATTAAACGACTCGGATCAATTAACCAAATAATAAAATGCCATAATAAATACAACACGCCTAAAGAGACACAAATTAATCCTAAATTGACACAAATTCGCAACGGTCTATCATTGAATGATAAAAAAGCATCGATCGCATAATTCAATTTATTCTTCAAGCCAAATTTAGTTGAACCGCCCTCGCGGACTTGATTTTCATACTCGATAATCTTTTCTTTATACCCTACCCAAGACACTAGGCCTTTGGTAAAACGATTATACTCCGGTAAGCTTAAAATAGAATCAACGACATTACGACTCAGGAGACGAAAATCAGAGACTCCTTCAGAAATATGGACATCCATTAAACTATTGAATACTTTATAAAAATGTTGAGAAAAGAAGGAATCAATCTTGCCTTCTCCTTCTCGTGATCGACGAGCAGATACGATATCATACCCTTCAAAATAGCCTGTCAGCATTTCTTCCACTACTTGAGGTGGATGTTGGAGATCGCCGTCCATTAAAACGACCGCATCGCCAGTTGCATATTGAAAGCCAGCTAATATCCCAGACTCTTTACCGAAATTACGACTAAAACTAATATATTTTACACGACTATCGGAATTAGCAACCTCTTTTAGTAACGGTAAGGTTTTATCTTTACTGCCGTCATTGATATAAACAAACTCTAATTCAACTTCTTTATTTTGTTCTGCTTTAAATTTTTGACTTATTTCTGTTAACACTTTACTGACTGTTTCATGAGTCAATAAAATCATTTCTTCTTCATTATACATCGGTATAACTACAGATAATTTCATTGTAATTACCCCTTTCGAAAAAAATTCCCATAATTAAACTTTACCATATTTTACCCTAGAAAAAAATGAATATAAAATTTAATGGATAAAAACCTTTTAAGTCCCCTGAACTCCTCATCATTATTTGGCTTAAACTACTTTAGTTAATGCCAATGAATCACTTGTCCGGTTCTATTCTTGATTAACAGTTTGTTCGGCTTTTTCTAAAATCAAGATAAAATCACTTGATAACTCACTGCTGACATATCCTTGTTCCATATATTGATTGACAATTTTAGCTTCCTTACTACTATTATTTAATAAGTTATATTCAAATACAATATAATCCAGCTCGTGATCAACTGCTCCTTTATTATGGTAAAAAAGATCATAAACTTCATGGCGATCAGCTAGTGCTGTTGTGTAATTTGAGATGGAAGCAACTTTAGCTGTTGTCGGTATGTTAGCTAAAGTGGTTTTTATCGCATCATAGTGAACTTGATTTTCTCGATAAGTTTGCCATTTATCCATTTTAGGCAAAATTAAGCGTATTTGTAAGCCAGAAGATACAATAAGAGCAAACACTAGCAATCTTTTAGCTGTTAAAGATAGTCGCTTCCGTGGATCTTTTAACATTTCATAAATAGCAATCATCAATAATAAAAACAAGAATGTGCTAGAACCATAATGATATTGCTTAAACAAATCAACCTGGTAAGGCCAGTCACTCAATAAATTAATCACTAATAATGGCAATAATAATACATAATTAATCAAATGTTTTTGAAATAATGGTAATAAGCCTAATGAAAATAATAAAGTCCCTAAATAAATTGTTTTTCGATAGGTAAACACACTGGCAATCGTATAGACCGGATTTTTTAATGCGTTCATCACAGCAAATTTTAATCCTTCTTGATCACCAATCATAAAATTAGCAAAACGTGACGTCATCGCCCCGGTACCAACCGTTTCTAAATAATGAATGACACTGACGAAATAAATGGTTGGCAATAATAAACAAACGATCGCAATCGTCCATTTCGTTGATTTGGTAAAGTTAAACGATTGTTGAAATAGAAAATAAATCCCTAAACTCAAAATATAAATCGTAGCATCTTCCTTAATAATTAAAGTTAAAATAGTAAATAAAACAATTAAAACTTTATTCTCAATTAAAACAGCATAAAATAACCATAACAACATCGGTGCTAGAAAACAGTTTTCGTGATAGTCATACAAATGTCCTGTCGTCAAACTAGGGAATAATAAATAGACTAATAGTAAAAGATAGGTAAAGGTCTGACTAAAAGACAAACGTTTAGCAATTAAATAAACCGGAACAACACCAGACGCAACCAATAATATTTGACTAACTTCTAGCGTTTCTGCATAAGGTAATATTGAATAAATTGGCAATAATAAATAATGGATGGGTGAAAAATGCACTTCAAAATGAGATAAAAGACGATCACGTTCAAGTGTCGTGACTGGCCCCGCCCCATTTTTCATATTAGCAAACATTTGCGTAAAAATTCCCATATCAAAAGTCGGTGTCTCAAATATTTTTACTTTTGCTATCATGATGGTAGAAAGTAGTAGAATTTGCGACACGAATATCATTCCCACCACTATGGGCAGGTGTTTTTTGGATTTTTCTAACCATCGTAGTTTGTTTTTGAAAAATAATAACGCTCCTAATAAAACACTTGATGACAGGATGACCATCAAACTATTTTTATCATTTTTAGTTAGCTTGACTAGAAACTTTTCTGCTATCGCAACCTCTGACGGATTAAACATAAAATAAATCGCCATTAGCATCAGCAAGATGATACCCAATAAATAGATATCGCTATATCTTTTTTGATTGAGGCGTCTATATAAATAAGCAACAAATAGCACTAACAGTGACCCTAAAGTAACCATCATACTTTTACTCATAAAAGCAAAAATATTAAAAAAGAGCATGAACAACATGATAAACAAACGTTCACGCCATTCTTCTAATTTAAATAGTTTTTCAAATAAGAAAAGTCCTCCCGTAATCACTGAACAACTAATGATGACCATCAAAAAAGAAATATCATTATCTAAATTTCTATATAAACCATATTGTTGTTGTGTAAATATTGAGATTATCGCATAAATTAAATACCCATTTAAAAATGGTAAATAAACATCTGTTTGTTTTATCTTAATCATAAGTTATTTATTCATCCTTAGTTTAATAATTTGATTAGCATTTCAATCTTATCTTTATCATCAAAGCTAGTCAAGATTTAAGCTAGAAAATTAATATTAATGCAATCTTATTATTATTTCTTTAATAGTTAGTGATTGATTTATATCGCGTTGTGTCTTTGAGTGCTAGTAAGACAAACTTCACTGCTGACTTTTCCTATATTTTAAAGCTAGCTGTTTTACAAAGTTGATTGATAGCGCCCTCGTTAATCATCATAAAAAGGCATAAAACTTACGTCTTTCTTAACGTGTTTTATGCCTCTTATTATGATAATAATATTAAGTTTACCAAGCTCGTTAATAATGATATTTCGATATGATTAATCTAGCGCATCAAGTCACTCATGGCATATAGCCCCGCTGTTTGTTGTAATAAAAATTCAGAACAAGCTATTGCACCTTGGACAAATAATTCTTTATTGTTTGCCTGATGTTTTATTTCAATGACTTCATGATGATTGGCAAATAAGACAGTATGTTCCCCTACAATATCACCACCACGAATCGCATGGATCGCTATTTCTGAATGAGGGCGCCCTTCTCCTATTCCACTGCGACCATAAATAATCGTTGGCGTCTCGTCAATTGCTTGTTGGGCCGCTTCTAGTAACATTAGCGCTGTTCCACTAGGAGCGTCTTTTTTATAGCGGTGATGTTTTTCAATAATTTCAATATCATAACCTAATGGATATAGTGTTTTGGTTAATTGATAAATCGTTTTTTGAACGACAGCCACACCAATACTTGTATTATTAGTGTCAAAAATAGGTACATATTGACTAGTATCTTTCACTAACGAAAGTTGCTCGTCTGAAAGACCGGTAGTAGCCAGTAAAAGTGGTAATTGTTGCTCCTTCACAAATTGTAACAACTCGTTAGTTAATGAGGGTGAAGAAAAATCAATGACTAAATCAGGTTTAATGGATTGTCCTGCTACATACTCTGTCAGCTCTTTAAAATTATAAAAAACTGGAAATAATTCATCTTTTTCCGGACTCTTTTGTAATCCGGCATAAATTTCAATATCTTGTGTACTATCGGCATATCGGATGATTGCTCGTCCCATTGCACCGCTCGATCCAATGATTATTATTTTCATCTTCATTCTCCCTTTTGATAATGCTTAACTACTGGTAACAAACTTTCGAGTTCTTTTTTAACTTGTTCACTCGGTTCCCATAATGGTAAACGATAGGCATTTTGATTATACCCCATTAAATGCATCAAATATTTAACTGGAATGGGATTCACTTCTACGAATAAACTATCAATTAATCTCGCATAATCATTTTGTAATTTATGTGAGGTCTCGGTATCACCTTCAAAATAACTTTGACATATTTGATGCGTTTCTTGTGGTAAAACATTCGCTAAAACCGAAATGACGCCTTTGCCTCCTAAAGCCAAGATATCATAAATCAGGTCATCATTGCCAGAATAGATGGCAAATTGATCTAAATCTACTTGTTCAGCTAACGCTTTGGTATAGGCTAAATCACCCGTTGCGTCCTTAATGGCTACAATATTTGGATGTTGCGCTAATTCAACAACTTGTTCAACCGATAAGACTGCTCCAGTTCTTCCAGGTACATGATATAAAATAATTGGAATCGAAACAGCATCAGCAATTTTAGTAAAATGCAATAACATTCCTTGATGATTCGCTTTATTATAGTAAGGGGTCACTAATAATAAGGCATCGGCTCCCGCTGCTTCTGCTTTAGTACTTAATTCAATGGTGTGTCGAGTATCATTAATCCCGGTCCCAGCTATAATCGGTATTTTTCCTTCTACCACTTCAACCGCGCGTTTAATGAGATTAATTTGTTCTTCGTCTGTCAATGTAGAGACCTCACCAGTCGTTCCGGTAATGACTAATGCATCTGTCTGATTTTCTAAATGGAAGGTTAACAATGCATCAAAAGCTGGCCAGTCAACGGCGCCGGTTTCATCAAATGGTGTAATCAATGCGACTGCGGATCCTGTAAATATTTCCATTATTATTTCCTCCTATATTTTTGTCAGTAATGCTGTGTTTTTAGCATGTTAATTTTTTAATTTTTTTAGTGCTTTGGAGTTTTTAGCGCGTTTTTAACGTTATTAGAGTTTTAGAAACTTTAGCGTTTTTAGCGTGTTAGCTTTTTAATTTTTTTTAGTGCTTTTGGAGTCTTTAGCGCGTTTTTAACGTTATTAGAGTTTTAGAAACTTTAGCCTTTTTAGCGTTTTAGCATTTTAACTTTTTTTCTTTATCAACGCCTTATTCAAAAGGCAATGGTTTTCAACTTTTAATTAGATTGTCCAAATGGTTTAGTCATCACCTTTTATGTTTTGAGCATATTTTTATTATTTCAGCTTTCTATCATGATGCTATTCAAGCAACTTTAATGCCTAATAACGTATCGAATCTGTCAATAAACGCGTATTTTAATCCAATTCATTTTTCATCATATCTTCAAATGTTTCACGTTTCACGGTTAAACGATGATGCGCGCCATCAATATGTATCATGGCTGGGCGAGCGAGTCGATTGTAATTGCTAGCCATCGTATAATTATATGCCCCGGTTCCATTGACTAATAACAAATCACCTGTTGCTGCTTGTGGCAGTGTGATGTTTTCAATTAATTTATCACCACTTTCGCAAGCTTTACCAGCGACCGTGTAATCAATGGTTGCTGGTTCGGTAATTTTATTAGTAATAGCAGCTTCATATTGCGCCTGATACAAAGCTGGTCGAATATTATCACTCATTCCGCCATCAACAAAAAGGTAATGTTTGCCACTAACAGTATCTTTTAAATCACCAATTCGATATAAAGTACTGCCAGAAGCATTCACTAAGGAGCGACCTGGTTCGATACAAATTTTATTTAATTGTAAACCTAGTCTGATACTTTCTTTTTCAATATATTTTACAAACTCAGGTAAAAATTCAGCCATCTCGAAGGGTTGGTCTTCTTCTGTGTAATAAACTCCAAAACCTCCACCAAAATTGATTTCAGTAATCGGATAATTCGTTTTTTCTTGTGATGTTTGAGCAAATTCCATCATAGCCAATGAAGCTTTAAAAAAAGACTCACGTTCAAAGACTTGACTGCCGATATGACTATGAAAACCAACAAAATTCAAAAATCGACTTTCATGTAATTGGGTAATGAGTTCAAAAATTTGGTCATCAAAAATACTTTCACCGAATTTGGAGTCTAAACTAGCTGTTTGTATATATTGATGCGTATGAGCTTCCACACCAGGATTTATTCTCAATAGTACTTTCGGTCGTTTATTCATTTTTTCAGCAATTTGCTCTAAACGACTGGCTTCCATGCGATTATCCAATACAATCGTCCCTAATTCATTTTGTAAGGCGTATACTAATTCTTCATCCGATTTGTTATTGCCATGAAAATACATTTTATTAGGATTCACTCCCGCCGCTAAACCAACAAAGATTTCACCCGCGCTGACGACGTCCTGTCCTAATGGCGATGTTGCGATTATTTTGGCTATGGCTTTCGTCAATAAGGATTTAGAAGCAAATAGCACTTGTGTTTCAAATAAGTCTGAATGAAAATTTTCTGTATAAGACGCTATTCTTCTGCGAAAACTAGCTTCATCAAAAATATATAAAGGTGTTCCATATTGATTCGCTAACTCCTGATAAGAATGACCAGAGTGAACTAATTCGTTATTGGCAATGGTTTGGTAACTTTCAAGTTTCATGTTTTTCCTCCATATAAACAAAACGACCACAAACATCTAGGTTCGCGGTCGTCAAATAAAAATAGTCTGATTTTCCCTGTCCTAGTTAATGATTGCACTTTCTAATAAACTGGACGGTTCATTAGAACAGTGACAAACTTATTCAGCTTGCCCCCAACAACAATAGCGTTGTTTCGGCGAAATCCCCTTTCCCTTTTAGGTACTCTTGTCATCCGCGCCTCGCACAAAAACTTATTCAATTGAGTTTACTATAACAATCTTCTCGATATAAGTCAAACAATATTAAAGAATAGATAGTGTCAAATTATTGTTGGTTTTCCTCT
>NZ_KV805779.1:0-3816 GCF_001811625.1 Globicatella sp. HMSC072A10
GAAGCGAAAATTGTTCAATTTTCAACTTCTGGTCTACTCCCAAATACTATTTTCTGCTTTTTGTTATTTGTATTCTATCAAAACATCATTATTAAATGTGTTTGAGCATAATCCAATCAATATCAACTTGATTACCAGCCAAAAAGCGATGTTCCCCTACGTGTTCAAAGCCATGGTTTTGATAAAATGCTTTAGCCGCTTCATTATGTTCCCAAACGCCCAACCAAATGCTCTTTTTACCTAAAGCACGGGCTCTGGTTTCAGCTAATTGCATTAATTGTTTACCGTAGCCATTGCGTTTATGTTCCTTTAAAACATAGATTCTTTGAACTTCTAACGTTTCTTCCCCCATCGGCTCCGTTTGAGCAGCTTCAATATTAAGCTTTAAATAAGCAACAATCTCTCCATCTGTTTCTAATAAATAAACTTCCGATAAAGGATTTTCTAGTTCTTGTTTTAAAGTGTCTAAATTATATGCTTCTTTAAAATAAAGTGCCAAATTTTCATCAGAAGTATTTTGATGAAAGGTATCCCTGTAGGTTGCAATCGCAACTTCTCTTAGATTAGGTAAGTCTTTAACTTCACATTTTCTAATCATTCGTATCACTTGTCAATTGAATAAACTCTTCAATCATGTTTTCATATTCTTTTAGAGCTGATGCCCAGAAATCTTTGGTTGTCACATCGATACCCATTTTAGCTGCGGTCTCTTCAACAGTCCCAACAGTTGTAGCATAAAGCATCTCACGATACTTTTCAACAAAGCCAGTTGGATCATTTTGATATTGCACATAAAGACCTTTCGCAAATAATCCCCCAAAGGCATATGGGAAATTATAATAACTTAAACCGGTTGAATAATAGTGTCCTTTACATAACCACATAAATGGATGACGGAATTCAGGGTCTAAACCTTCACCATATGATTGGTCTTGAGCTTCCAACATAATCGCTTCTAAATCTTTTGAGAATAAAAATGAATCTTGACGTTTTTCAAAAACAGTCGTCTCGAAGATATAACGTGATAAAATATCGACTACAATTTGCGCTACATCACTAATTAATGATTCCAATAAACCGATTTTTTCCTTATCATTAGCTTCAGCGATAACGGTGTTCATAATGATATTTTCATTAAAAGTAGAAGCTGTTTCTGCCACTGGCATCGTATAAGAACGATTTAATGGTAAATGTTCCTGAATAATCGAGCCATGATAAGCATGACCTAATTCATGCGCCATGGTGACGACATTACGTAAATTACCGTCAAAGTTCATTAAAATACGTGATTGTTTAATTGGTGTTAAATTCGAACAAAATGCGCCACCTACTTTTCCTTTACGTGGGAATAAATCAACATATTCTTTATCAAAAACTTCAGTCGTCAATTCAGCCAAGTCAGGCGCAAATTTATTAAAATGCTCAACTAAATATTCTTTCATTTCATCAACCGTAAATTTCTTAGCTACTGATTCCCCAATCGGAGCGAATAGTTCATAAAATGGTAATCCATTTGCATAACCTAATAAACCGGCTTTATGTTTAAAATATTTTTGGAATGACGGTAAAGCATCTTTTATAGCTGCAATTAAGGCATCTAAAGTCGCTTTTGACATACGAGATTGTTCCAAAGTCACCTCTAATGCACTCTCATAACTTCTTAAACGAGAAATATCATTGACTTGTGATTTAATATTATTAAGTGCAAAAGCAACTGGTTCTTTAATTGATTCATACATCGCTAATTCCGCTTCATAAGCCGCTTTACGTGTCGCTGAATCATCTGCATAAGCTAAATTACGAATATCACTTAATGTCAAACTTTCACCATTAAATTCCGTTTCAACCGTTGAGGTTAAAAAGCTTTGTAATTGACTCCAAGACTGTCCAGCACTCAAATTCATGGTCGCAATCACTTCTTCAACTTCATCTGATAACAAATGAGTGGCTTGTTGTTTTAGTTCTGCAAATAAAAATTGATACTGTGTCAATTTTTCATCTTGGGTAATATCCGTTTCAATATTACCTAAAAACTTGTCTATACGCGCATTGGTTTTGGCATGATTAGAAAGTAATTTTCTTAGTTTTGCGATAGCTGTCAAACTTGGTTCATGCGTCGTGTTAGTTGATAATTGCAAACTTGAAAAGGCATAAAGTTTACGTGTTAAATCAGATTGAATCTCTAATAAATCAATGACCTTTTTAATTGTCGATAAATTATCTGTTAATTCCATATTAGACAATTGGTTGAGTGTTTCCTCAAGTTTTGTATAATCTGATCGGTATTCAGGTGTATCATATCCTAAATATAATTCTTTTAATGACCATTGGCCGTTCATTCGATCACTCCTTCATAAAAGTTTAGTTCTATTATACATTTTTTTGAAAGAAAAAACATTTTTTAGAATTATTTTACTTAGTTAATGATTAAAAATGGGAGTTGCCAAGAAGTATAAAATCGTATGATTTTCGTTTCGTCTGGTCACCCCCGTACAGTTGAAAGTTGTCCGTAAGTAAAAAATTGAATGATTTTCGCTTCGTCTGCCTACTCCCATTTAGTTAATCCAATGTAATCATCAACCGTTATATGTTCCTAATGATTCATTAATTTTAATGATTTAATTGATCCGCTAAAATTTGTCCGGCATTCCAATCTGCAGGATAAAATGTTGGCCAATTATCCATCTCTTCTAGCAACTCATCATGACTGATGTCAGCCATATAAATATGATAATGAGTTAAGTCTGGCGTTGGACTAATGTTATGGTCAGAAAATTGGATAGATTGTGGTGCTTCTTCATCGCCAGATTCTTTAGTATATAAATAACGAACTCCACGATTTCCTTTCTCATAAGTAAGTATTTTATAGCCATCATATTTATAAGTACCTGTTACTGTTTTATCACCAGTGGTAAAACTCATTTGATTATCTTTGATAACAATTTTTTCAACGTCCGTTGTATATCCTGTTTGGTAATAATCTGTATATTCTTCAGCCGACATGGTAGCACCCTCTTTACGTGCCTTCATCTCCATTACTGGTGTTAAGGTACCATCTTCTAAATATGGTAATACAGATTGCCATTCACCTGCCCAATCTTCTAAAGTACGATCTTCAACTTGATCATCTTCAAAATATCCGTTATAAATATTTTGCTTCTGCTCATATTCTTCTGCTAATTCAGGATGAGCAACTAACTGTTCATCGGCGGCTTTAATTTGTGCCTCGGTTAATTCACTAGCATCTATTTTGTGATAATGGTCGCCATGAATTAAAATATAAGCGTCACCTTCTTTTGCTACAACAGCTGAAGCATCAAATTCAAATTCATGATCGTGGTCGTGATGTTCTTCTTCCTCGGACATTTGCGAACTATTTTCTTCTGCTCTAATCGTCAATGCTGGATGATGCATTAATTCAACACCTGCTACTAATGATAAGATTAACATGCTACTCATTAACTTTTTCTTCAAAATAATTCCTCCTCAAATAATGTAATTATTACTTTTTAGATTTTATGATAATAAAAACGATCTGTCAAGACAAATCGTAATTATTTCTTTTAATTAACATTTTTTGAATTCGTTCTCTCGTTTAAATAAATCATTAACTGACCATTGAGGGTGGTCAAAAATTTGGAAAATTTAGTTAAGATTATTGTTCGTTAATTAATAGCACAGGGGGTGAGTGGCCTCAAACTCTGTGTCTTAATAAGATTGAACATAAATCTAAAAAATTCAGTGCTTATTCATTAGCAGCGCAAGGGGGCTGGGCATAAACTTTGTAAATTTAGTTAAGATTATTGTTCATTAATT
>NZ_KV805779.1:3916-22049 GCF_001811625.1 Globicatella sp. HMSC072A10
TATTTAATTTTCTACTTCTTGCCCACTCCCATTTCACTTTTTTCAGCAGAGTAAACTATTTTAAATGTTCAACTAAAGTTTTTAATTGCTCTTCATAGTTTTCAAAGAAGGACAAATCATTTTGAGGATCACTTTCTAAGGGATTTAATACTGCGATTTCCACACCGGTACTAGTGGCGATGATTTGGGCTATTTTATCGCTCATATTAGGTTCAACGAAGATTGACTTAATATTATGCTCCTTAACAAATGCCATCACTTCATTTAATTGTTTGACGCTTGGTTCTTTTTCTGCAGAAATACCCGTTACTCCAAGTTGTTTTAAACCAAAGCGTTCAGCTAAATAATAAAAAGCTGTATGTTGGGTTAAAAAGGTTTTATTATCAAACTCATTAAACATTGCTTGATATTGTTCGACTAATGCCTCCCCCTCTTTGACCATCTTTTCAGCATTTTGTGTATAAATGTCAGCATTATCAGGATCAATTTGGGCTAATGATTGGGCGATTAATTTGGCTTCATTCCCTACTTCAATTGGATCGAGCCAGGAATGTAAATCATAAGCATTGCCGTGTAAATCGGATTCTTCGCCATGGTCATGACCATCATCCACTGAACCTTCTACTGTCTTAAATTCTAAGCCTTCTGATGCTTGTATCATTTGCACAGGGTGACTGCCTTTGTTCGCTTCTAAATTTTTAGTCCAAGATTCTAATGACTTAGAATGATAAATAAAAATATCGGCATCATAAATTGCCGCCACATCAGATGCTGATGGTTCAAAACCATGAATGCCTGTTCCTGAATTAATCATTTGTACTTCATGAAGATCGCCAACTACCTCAGAGGTAATGGCATAAATGGGATAAAAACTGGTGACTATCGTCAAGTTATTTTCTGCTGCGTTAACGATTGATGATGGTAGCATTGTACTTAATAACAATAAAATACTACCTAAAAATGTAATCATTCTTTTCATTGTAATACTCCTTGTAAAATATATTTAAAGATTTTTTGACTTATGGGAAATCCTTAAAAGCCCGTATATTAATCTTGTAGCTTGGTTGTGGTATCATATTACAGAATAATCTGTCTTAAAAGGTACGACTGGATAACACGATACCTCTTTGTTTAACGAAAAGAATCGTAAAAAATACCATTTTAACTGTCAATCCTATTCTATAATAAATGTTTAAAGTTTCAAAATAAATAAGGTTGAGCAGTACTATTTTTCCTACTCAACCTCATGGTTTAACACAACATAAATTAAATTTTAAGCGAATCGTCTACTGTTGCTCTAAAACATCTTTAATTAATGAGTACATATATTGTTCCGCATCAAATTTTTGTAAATCCGTTGCTTTTTCACCTAAACCGATGTATTTAACAGGTATATCTAACTCATAGCGAATTGAAAGGACAACGCCACCTTTAGCGGTACCGTCTAATTTCGTTAATACTAATCCGGTAATTTCAGTCGCTTCATTAAATTGTTTTGCTTGAATTAACGCATTTTGTCCAGTCGTTGCATCGAGAGCCAGTAAAACTTCTTGTACACCATTAGGGTTTTCACGTTCAATGATGCGCTTAATTTTGGCTAATTCTTGCATCAAATTCGCTTTAGTCTGTAAACGTCCAGCAGTATCCACTAATAAATAATCATAATGTTCTTCATTGGCTTTTTTCACCGCATCAAAAACTACAGAAGCTGGATCACTTTGAGCTTTTCCTGTAACAACAGGAATTCCTAAACGCTCGCCCCAGACATTCAATTGTTCAATCGCACCCGCACGGAAAGTATCAGCGGCAGCTAATAGTACTTTATGCCCCTCTTGTTTTAACTGATAACCAATTTTTCCGACAGAGGTCGTTTTACCCACACCATTGACACCAACGAATAATATAACCGTTGGCCCATCTGGATTGAGACGAATATCATTACGCTCTTGGCCATCTTTCTCATAGATTTGCACCATTTTTTCTAACATGACTTGTTTGACATCATTGGCCTTATAGACATTACGGGCTTCTAATTCGTCACGAATCGCGTCCGTTAACGCCATGGTCATTTGAAAACCAACATCCGCACTGATAAAAGCTTCTTCAAGGTCTTCATAAAATTCTTCATCTATTTCTCTAAAGCTACTAAATAAATCATTGATACGATCTGAGAAGTTTTTTCGTGTTTTCTCCATCCCCTTGTCATATGTATCAAAAACGATCTGATCTTCGACGGGTTGTTCTATTTCCTTTATAACAGTATCTTCACCGGTAAAGGCACGACGAATACGGTCAAATAATCCCATTGGAATTCCTCCTTTTATTTGATGAATTGATAAATGGCTTCCGCGACACCATCATGATTATTATCTGCGGTAATATGATCAGCTTTAGCAGTAACTTGTGGTACAGCATTACCCATCGCCACTCCAACTCCTGCAAATTCAATCATCGATAAATCATTTTCTTGGTCACCGATTGCCATCACTTCACTTGGTTCAATTTTTAAGTAGTCGGCTAATTCTTTTAATGTATTTCCTTTAGTTACACCAGGGGCTACAATTTCAAGTAAATTAGTTTGTGACTTAAAAACAGAATATTGACTGACTAAGTCTGAAGGCAATTTTAAAATTTGCTCATCTAAATAGTTAGGTTCACAACATATTACAAACTTATTAAATTGATGATCTTTTGAAAAAGTTGCGAAGTCTTGAGTCTTGGCAATGGTCTTTTTACGATTATTAAAATAAATCGACGGATGGTTTTCTGGATAAAACGGTGGCTCATAGACATGTTCAGCATCAATAATATTAAATGGTAATGTCAAATCTTTAGTTACATTATACCATTTTTGCATATCGGTTTGCGACAAAGTGTGCTGTTTAATCACTTCTCCATTAGCCGCTTTTTGAACGAGACCGCCGTTAAAGGTAATAATAAAATCCTCGGCTGAATTTAAGCCAATTTCCTCAACAAAGTCCTTCATCAATAAATAAGGACGTCCAGTACACAAAACAATCTTCACACCTTGTTGATGCGCATCATGTAATGCTTGAATATTTCTTTTTGAAATATTGCCGTCACTATTTAATAATGTTCCATCTAAATCAATGGCGATTAATTTAATCATCTTGTTAAGCACTCCTTTTCGCTTCTATTTCTCATTGTTAGCTTCACTCAAACGTACAGAAGCCAATTTCGATATACCTGAACGTTCCATGGTAACACCATATAGTACATCCGCATGTTCCATCGTACCTTTACGGTGCGTAATCACAATAAACTGTGTATTTTCAGTAAATTGTTGTAAATATTCTCCATATCGATACACATTCGCATCATCCAAGGCCGCTTCTACCTCATCCAATACACAAAATGGTACGGGTTTGGTCTCTAAAATTGCAAATAACAAAGCAATGGCTGTAAAAGCACGTTCGCCCCCCGATAATAAAGCAAGATTTTGCTTACGTTTACCAGGTGGTTGCGCAATAATATCAACTCCAGTGGATAATAAATTGTCAGGATCCGTCAATTCTAATGATGCTTCCCCTCCACCAAATAAAGATTTAAAGGTACGTTTAAATTGTTGATTAATTTGATGGAAGGATTCACTAAATCGTTTAATAACTTCCGCATCCATCGCATCCATCGTATCTTGTAATTGTCCCATCGCTGTTAATAAATCTTCTTGTTGTTCTAATAAATAAGTGTAACGCTCATTTAAATTTTCAAAATCTTCAATCGCTGCTAAGTTAATCGGTCCTAAATTATCGATTGCTTTTCTTAATTCTTTAACGCGACTGGACACTTCTGAAATAGCTAACTCTGTTTGGACTTGTTGACTAGCCGCTTCATAACTTAATTGATATTTTTCATTTAAATAATTTAGATGGTTATCAATCAATTCTTTAAATTTTTCAATTTGTGCTTGTAATTTTGCTTGTAATTTAAATTGCGCTTGTTGTTGTTGTTGAATCTTTACCTTCTTATTTTCTAAATCGCGTAAATTTTGGTTCCATTCACTACGATTTTGTTTGCTTTGATCAAGCTTCGTCGTATGTTCAACCAACTCATTATTTAAAGTTTCGATTTGAGATTCTACTTCCATAATGGTTTCTTTCAATTGATTTAAATCTTGCTCACTACTTAATTGATTATTTTGATAATTTTCAATAAATTCGTTTAACTGAACGAGTTGTGCAGTAAGTTGCTCTACTTGAGTTTTAATTTGTCTTAACTCAGATTGTTTAACTGCTTTTTCGGTATTGAGTTGTGACAATTCATGATTTAATTGTTCAATTTTCTTTTGACGGTCTGCTTGCGATACATTCATTTGTTCCAATTGCTGAGTACCTTCCGCAATCTTTTGCGTCATTAACCGAATGGTTTCTTGCGCTTCGGTTAATTTAGCTTGTGATTGATTGATAAACTGTTCCGCTTCATCAATATCCATTTGTGCTACTTTCAGTTCATTTTGATTAATTTTTACTTGTTGAACAAATTGTTGTAAAGCTTGTTTTTGTTGGTTTACTTCATGGTTAATTTGATTAACTTGATTAAGACTCGCCTCACCATTTTCACGCACGCTTTGTTCCAATTCTTCTATTTGATCAATTTTCGTAATCATTGACTTTTGACTGTTAGTAGCAGCCTCTAATTCTATTAGCGCCTTTTCTAAATCAGTTTGGCGACTTAGCATCGAAGTTTGTTGGTTTCGTTGACGACCACCGGTGATGGAGCCACCTGGCATTAAAATATCGCCTTCTAGGGTAACTATTTTTACTTGATGTCTTAATTGTTTAGATAAACTTTGAGCATTGACAATTGTATCCATCACGATTGTATTGCCCAATAAATTCTCAATAATGGCTTGATTAATCTCATCAAATGCTACCAATTGATGACCAATCCCTATATAACCCGCATGGTTTTGTGCCGGTTGTAAATGATAATTCTGAACAGAACGGCCTTTAATATTCGGTCTCGGTAAGAAGGTAGCTCGCCCAGCTCGATGCTCTTTCAAGTAAGCAATTGCCTTACGTGCAGATTGATCATCTTCAACCACAATGTGTTGTAATGAACCTCCTAAGGCTGTATCAATGGCTAATTGATATTCTGGCTTAACATGGATTAACTCGGCCACTGTGCCATCGATACCCCCAATATCGTTAGCATGTTGCATCACAAATTTAACGCCACCATAATAGCCATCATATTGTTCTTGCATTTGTTTTAATGAGTTCACACGTACATTCAACGTATTGACTTGCCGTTCGATTGCAAATAATTCTTTTTGAATTTGATTGCGTTTCTGTTGTAGGGCTTGCCATTCTTGTTGCAGTGATTGATGATGTTCATTTTGCGTTTTTTGGGTTGCCTCTTTTAATTCGAGTGATGTTTCTAATTCTTTTAATTCCGTTTCACTGGAGGCTAATGTTTCTTTTAACATTTGGTGTTTATTTTTGGCACGTTTCAAACGCATCGTTTGTTGTTCAATTTGTTGTTCTAATAGGTTCACTTCATTTTTGGCACTTGCTTCAGATTGATAAAATTGAATCATTTCACCTCTTAGTGTTTCAACCTGATCATCCGATAAACCAGCTGCCATTTTTCTATCTGATTCAAGCTGACTAATTTTATCTGTTAATTGTTCAATTTCGGTTTCAAGCGTCACTTTAGACGTACTTTGTTTTGCTAAGTCCTCTTGAATACGTTCTTTTTGAACCAATTGATTTTCAAATTGTAAAGTTTTTTCATCTGTATTGGCCTGATTGAATTGCAGTTCCTGTTGGAGCATCTGATATTTTGCTTTGGCTTGTTCAACCTTTCGAACGAGTTCTTGATGAGTTTCATTTTCACGGTCAATTGAGATTAATAAATCGTCCAACATTTGTTGTTGTTCAATGATCGTTTCCGATAAATTGGTCAATTCTTCCTCATCCAATTGAATAGCTTGGTCGACATTGGATAACTTCTCTTGAGCTTCATCCCATTTTATTCGATTTTGTTCAATTTGATGGGTATACAATGATATTTCTAAACTAGACAGTTCTTCTTGGTACGTTTGATATTTCAAAGCAGTTTCGCGCTGTTTTTTTAGGGGCTTAATTTGGCCTTCTAATTCATGAATAATATCTTTAACACGGCTTAAATGATCCTCAGATTTAATCAATTTACGTTCCGCTTCGGCTTTACGAAACTGATACTTTTGCACGCCAGCGGCTTCCTCAAAGATAGCTCGTCGCTCTTCTGGTTTATTTAGAAAAATACTTTCGACTTTTCCTTGAGAAATCATCGCAAAACTATTTTTTCCTAATCCAGAGTCTAAAAGTAAGTCGACAATATCTTTTAGTCGTACGGACTCATTATTAATATAATAATTACTTTCACCATTACGATTATAACTTCTGGTAATACTAATCTCACTAAAATCATAATCTAGATAGCGATCCTCATTATTCAGCACTAAGGTAACTTTAGCTAGGTTAACGGCCTTACGATCTTGGGTTCCGTTAAAAATAACGTCTTCCATTTTAGAACCACGCAAACTCTTAGCGGATTGCTCTCCTAAAACCCAACGAATGGCTTCAGAAAGATTACTTTTACCACTCCCATTAGGCCCTACAACAGCAGTTAATCCTTTGTCAAATTCAATGACCGTTTTATCAGCAAACGATTTAAACCCAGTCATTTCAACACGTGCTAAATACATGATATCACCTCCAATTTTTTCAAATTTCAATCTAGGTTATTATAACATAAATGCAATCACTTCACACTATTAGGGACAGGAGAAATGATGAGATAAATCTTTAACCACTATGCCTTATCGTCTCCCTCATCACTTGCTGCCTATAATAAATCTCGAATACTCTTAAAAAACGACTACTGATAAAATTTTCGCGGCTTTAATAATGATGGTTTAAGTTCTTTAGTTCATCGCTAGATTTATGATGGTTTTCTTGCATATTAACCATAATCTTGTATACTTTAAATTAGGAAACTGAAGAAAGTTGAGAGGGAATCAGATGAATCATCTATATATTATCGCCAATATTCAAGCTGGATCCGGCAAAGGTGCCGACGTATTAAATCAAGCTCAAGACTACTTAAGAAAATTTCGTGCTCCTTTCATTACACTAACGACAGAATATAAAGGACATTCAATTGAATTAACCCAACAAATTTTAGCTAAAGCTGAACAACGAACAATTGATACGATTATTGTAGTAGGTGGTGATGGGACCCTACATGAAGTTGTAGCCACTTTAAAAAAAGCTAAGCAAACCATCCCCATCATCTATTTAGCCGCCGGTACTGGCAATGATTTTAAACGAACGTGGTCGCCAAATGCTTCGGTAGAATCTACATTACAAAAGTACTTGTTTCATAGACAAATCACGACAGTCACAATATTTGAATCGTATAATCATCTCACAAAAAATACGGATATTGTATTAAATAGTTTAGGTTTTGGTCTTGATGGTAAAGTTATTTATGAAGTCAATACAACGCCTCAAGATGCATTTTTCCATCAATTTCTTAACGGAAAATTTTCCTACTTGGTTAATGTCTTTAAAGCTGTTAGAAAATTAGACCATTTTGATGTGCACTTAACAGTTGATAATCAAACAATAGAGTTTGAGGACTGTCAGTTAATTTCGTTAATGAATTCACCCTATTTAGGTGGTGGTATTCAGCTATCCAATGATATCAAAGCCGATGAAAAGATTATCAATGTTGTTGCTATTAAAAATGTTAAGCCCATTAACTTAATCAAATTAATGTGGCAAATATTAGTCAGCAAAACCACACCGGCCGCTGAACACTATTTTTACACAAAAGGTGAAAAAGTAACGATTCAAATTGAAGAACCGATTCTTAGTCAAGTCGATGGTGAACTGCTTAATAAAGATCAAGCACATTTGACCTTGACTTTAACTGAATATCCATTTTACCTTTAATAGAAAAATGAAACTTGCTTCTCCTGGCTTTATGACCTTTTCAGCACCTTCTGTTGCTAATTGAGTCACGCTAGTTTGAAACAAGTTTCTTTTTTTAATTTGTTTTCATAAAATCATAAGGCGAGAGGTTCTCCATACCAATCATTGGGTCAATTAACCAAATCGTTTCTTCCGTTAATTCATTTAAATTAAGCCTTGGCTCTTCATCAGAAACTAACGCTTTTTGGGAATTTTCCTCATCAGTTGTTAAACCTTGATGATGTTTGGCTTCTAGCGAATCTGAATGCGCATGCTCTTCTGATTTAAGCTTTGTATCATCAATTGTTGTAGGTGTTAAAGTTAATTGTTCAAGCGTATCTACTGTATTTTCATTATGTTGACCATTAGGTGTAGCTGTTTCAGATGGAATGGTTAATAAATTCCCTTCTTCATCTTCATACGCTACCGTTTCATTGGCAAATTTTATTTTTAATAGGTCATTTAAAAATGTTTGTCTCGGAATAATATTAGCAGTAGTCGCTTTATAAAAGCTATTAGGATTGCCGACCATTACTAAACTGGTCTTCGCCCGAGTGATAGCTGTATAAAGCAGGTCTCTTCTCAACATCCGTGAATACATATCAACTAACGGGAGAATAACTAAAGGATATTCGCTCCCTTGTGATTTGTGAATTGAACAACAGTAAGCTAAGGTCAATTGATCTAAATCACTACGCTTATAAGTTAATTCACGTTCATCAAAGGAAACAATGATTTCTTCTACATTTGAATCTGTTTCTGCCCCCGTCAGAATGGCTGTTATTTTACCAATATCACCATTATACACATCGGCTTCCGCATTATTAACTAATTGTAAAACCTTATCGCCTACTCTAAACACCGTTTCGAAATATTGAATTTCTCTTTTACCTTTTTTAGCCGGATTCATAATGGCTTGTAACTGAGTATTTAATTCATTAATACCGGCTGCTCCTTTATACATCGGGGCCAGCACTTGCATATTAGTGCCATCAAAATGTTTATTTTGGGCTCTCGCAACAATTGTTTGTACGACTTGTGCTACCTGGTCGGGTTGACAACGAATAAAAGAACGATCATTTTGCTTTTCTAAAAAGTTATCCGGTAAAGCACCATTCTTAATGCTATGAGCTAATTCAACAATGGTACTGCCTTCGTTTTGCCGATATATGGTATTGAGTTGAATCGTAGGTAAACATTTAGAGGCTATTAAGTCATTAAAAACTTTCCCTGGACCTACTGATGGCAGTTGGTCTTTATCTCCTACGAAGACTACTTGCATATTATATGGAACTGCTTGTAGTAGCCAATTCATTAACCAAGTATCTACCATCGACATCTCGTCTACTATCAAAAGGTTGCCTT
This sequence comes from Globicatella sp. HMSC072A10, assembly GCF_001811625.1. Lineage (NCBI taxonomy): Bacteria > Bacillati > Bacillota > Bacilli > Lactobacillales > Aerococcaceae > Globicatella > Globicatella sp. HMSC072A10. Next base: position 13,264 of record NZ_KV805779.1, read on the forward strand.
CTAACTCTTCTTGAGCTGAAAAGTCTTCATAGTCAGAATCGCGATTGAATCCCAACATACGATGAATGGTCATCGCAGGTAAATCGGTCATCTCATTCATTCTTTTTGAAGCTCTTCCCGTAGGTGCCGCTAATAATATCGGGGCAAAATCTGGTTTATGTTTCAAATCTTCTAATGAATACTCATGTAAGGTAGCATGAAGATGAATCAATCCTTTAACAAGCGTTGTTTTCCCCGTTCCAGGACCACCGGTAATAATAGACATTGGTGAATTAATCGCCAATTTTAACGCCGCTTGTTGTTGTTCGTCGTATTGAATGGCATTTAACTCCATCACTTCTGCTAATGCTGAATCAATATCCGCTTCATCAAAATAATCAGTCGTTGAATATTGTAAATGATTTGATAATTTAGACACAATGCCAACCTCAGCATAATATAAACTTGGTATCATAATGCCTTCAGCTAAATTCATTAAGCGTTTTTCTAAAATCGCTTTATCTAAGGCTAAATTCATTAAACTGTCATCTAATAAAAATGGACGAGCATTTTCTAACATTTCACGACTCTTCATTAAACAAGCCTCGCGCTCAACATAGGTATCGCCATTATTATTACAGTGTTCATTAACGACCGTATAAATGCCAGCAATGATGCGATCAACCGAATCTGCTTCAAACCCTAATTTTTCAGCCAAATTATCGGCTTTATTAAAGCCAATCCCCTCAATGGATTCAACCAGCTCATAAGGATTTTCCTTAATCTTTTCAATCGCTGAACTTTTATATTTTTGATAGATTTTATCGGCAAATTTTGGACTAAAGCCCCATTCAAATAATTGCATAAACACCCGCTCAGTGCCTTGGTGTTTGAGTAAGTTTTCTCTTAAAGAAACTTGAACTTTTTGGTTTAAACCTTTGACCTTTTTCAAAGCATTAGGATCCGCAATAATAATATCAATGGCCTCCATTCCTAATGCATCCACGATATTTTTAGCCAGCTTAATACCAATACCAGGGAACCGTTCACTAGATAAATAATCAATTAAACCTTGCTCTGAGGTAGGGGCTAGTTGTTGATAACGCGTCACAGCGAATTGTTCACCGTACTTTGGATGGTTTGTAAAATGTCCATAGAACTCATAATTCGTATCATAATGTAGTGTAGCAAATTGACCGGTAATAACTAATTCTTCTGCTGTCAAAGCATTTGACAATTCATCATCTACGTTAATACGAACCACTTTATATAAATTACTTGGGTTTTCAAAATAAATCGCGTCAATTGTCCCCACAATTAATACTTCGTCCATCATGCACCTCCTCATATAAGCCATATTATAACATATCTATTAGTAAAATTAAGAAAGAAATATTTATGGATTGACCAAGAAGTTAAAATTTGATTATTTTTGGATTGGTCAGGCCCGACACGAACCCATGAGTATCTTCTTCACCTAGTCACGAGGAGACAGATTGAGACCACTCATCACCGTTTATAATTTAAACCTTTTTAACTTTTGACGTTCTTTCTCCACTAAATATTTATAACCTATTTCTTATGAGTCCACACAAAAAGTTATAGAGCCTATATGTTTACCAAAATATTGGTATTACAAATGCTGATTAGATAAAAAATAGCCGTTCAACCTCAACATGTTGAACGACCTAAATTTCAGTACTTACACCAATTGACAAAGAGCCAAAATTTTAAAACTCGCACTATTTGACAAATATTCAATTCCATGACTCACACCATTTAAAAAGAACCATTATTACCTTCTAATGCTGATTACATTGCACCTAACATCTGCCCTACAAACATGATGAGCGGCAGTATTAAAATTAAAAGTAGATTTAATACTATAAATAACCCGTCCTTTTCTTTAATCCCCAATATTAATCCTACCAGGCCAATCATTGGGCAGATAAAGATAGAAGCTAGTCCTGTTGGTCTTAGGTTTGTGTACGTTTCAAAGATGTCTATTGGCAGTAGGTAAAAAACAACAAAAATTGCTATTCCGAGTAGAAACATTTTCCTGCTTAAATTCTTCATAACCATCCTCTATTATTCAAATTATCGTCTCTCTTTACAATTCTATTTTAATTAAACTTTTCTTCAAATTTGTCAGTTAAGATGATTGCGATGATGATATCAACAAGGTTCAGTTAAAATACAAAACCATTGCTTGTCTTCCTTGTTGGAGTCGCAAATTAAATAATTAAGGGCTAATCCTTTCAAAATACAATTCACCCTTTGAAAGAAATCTCAATTTATTCGCAAAAACTTTTGCATTTTATTTCCCTAATAAAGAGTTGTACAATTGTTTTTCTTCCACTCTGGTAACATTCCATATTAGCGCAACCAGTAAACATATATTGACTAAATAAAATAATGTCGCAATCACAACGGGATTAAATAATTGATTGATACCATTTAAATATAATGTATTTTTAAAGTGAATTAAATAGATGACGCTAGATAAGATATACGCAGCTACAAAACAAATATAAAACAAAATTAAGTGTTCGTAGATGAGTATCCGTTGAACTTCACCACGTGAATAACCTAAACTAAATTGTATCGCCAATTGGTCAGTATGTTTCTTAAAACATTTACGATTAAACAGACTTAATAATAAACCTAATACTAAAGATACTAAGCTAGATATACCAATTAATATAATTTTCTCTCTTTGATAATCTTCAGCGATTGTTCCGTTTTTAAAACTATATTGACTTAATTGAACGTATTGAGGAAATAATCTTTCTAATTCTTCCGCAATTACTTGCTGATCAGCATCAGATTCTAACTCAATAATCATGGTGGCATAACCTGATCCATAAGCTTTTTCAAATTCCTCAAATGAATTGAACATTTCAACAGTACTATTTCCCTTCACCAATCCACTCGAATTATACATCATCTTTAACGAATTATAATAATCCATCAGATTATCTCTTTCAATATTAATAAGAAAATGACTCCAAGGAACATAGATAGGAAAGTACAGGTCACTTGTATTAGCCGTATCTAAATGATAAACACCAGAAATAATGTAATCACTCTTTTTCACATCCAATTGATTATCTACTGCAACGGTCTCAAAAGAAACGGTTTCTCCCACCACTTTATTATAATCTTGATGTTGGAAATAAGATTGGATAAATATATCTGGTACTAAAATTTGGTTAGAATCATCATCTGGGTATTCCCCTTCAATAATGGTTAACTTTTCGGGATTAAATCTGCTACTGGATTGTTTGGGTATCGTGAGCATTTTAAAGCCAAAACCAATATAAAATTCGCCCTTTTTATATTTAAATTGATCTTTTATTTGGTCGGATAATTGATCTTGATTATAGATTAAATTTAATCCATAACCATCTCGATCTTTTTCTAAAAATAAATTCTTATCAGTATTATCGACTGATTTGACTCCTTTGATATTTTTTACAATATCAATATCTTCGTCAGAAAAGTATAGTTTAGATCCATCCGAAAGTTTTGACGTTGTTCCTTTACCAAACAACACCCTTTGAGCATTGGGGACTAATTCCCCCGTATCAATTACAATCGTATTTTCAGTTACCGTTGTAAAAAGGCGTTCAAAACGATTGGTTATGCGACTAAATTGAAAACTAAACAGCATAAATAATAGCGAAAACACTACTGCTACTGGAATTAACATTAAAATATTTTCAAGTTTCTTGGCTTCTAACAGTGAACATGCTTGTAAATAAGGTGTTTTCTTGACGATGTTTGCTTTTTTACACGTTTCAGCAATAGGTTGTGTCGCCTCATCACTCGATTTAATTTTAACGATTTTCTGGTTTTTAAACTGAAATATATCATCCGAATTTTCAATAATGGACATATTATTACTTAAGATAATAATCGTTAACCCTTTTGCTTTTAAATGATGAATATATTGCATTAAATAATGAATGTTATTCAACTCTAAGCCATTAGTCGGTTCATCTAATAATAAGATTTTGGGTTTAAGTAACAGTGATCGAGCAATGGCTAGTTTCATTCTTTCAGAGGTACTTAGCTCCGAAACCCTTTTATGTTTTACATCTTCTAAAGATAAGGTAACAAGTTGTTCATTAATCTCTTCTTCAGGAAAAAAACCTAATTTTGCCAAGTTATCCCACACTGTCATTAAATCATTTAATTTCTGTTTCTGGTAAACAATTTGCATCTCCTGATTCCTGACACGGTGCCAATCTTCTTCAGAAAAATCATGAACATTTTGATCGAAAAGTAAATAATCCCCTTCAAAATCACTGTCTAACCCAAATAAGATTCCCAATAAGTTATCTTTTTGAGCTTCATCGTCATAATAAATTGTATATATTTTACCAGGGGATTTAATGGAAAAACTAGCGCTATCCAAAAGTAGCGTTTCTTTTTCAGTTTTTGTTACTTTTCGAAATTCAATCATGTTCTTACCCCTTTTTAAAAAGCAATTTCAAATCAATTATAACCTAAATAAATAATTGAACAATAACTTTTGATAAATAAAATAAATGAAATCACTTCCACTATATATTTTAACAGAAAGCTATTATTCACAAGATACTATAATGTTTTTCGAATTGCTTTTTGTTTACTCTTATAAATTTGCCGTTGGTCGGTTAAGATTGGAAATGTGACATAAAAAATAGAGCCATGACCTAGTGCACTTTCGACTTTAATTGAGCCCTTGTAGCTTTTCACTAATTGTTGAGCAATACTTAAGCCGAGTCCATTACCACCTTTATCACGCGATCGTGCTTTGTCAACACGGTAAAATCGACTAAAAACGCGCTCTTTGTCTTCTTCAGACATTCCTTCACCAAAATCTTGAACGGCAATTTCAATTTCGGAAAGACTAGTACTGACTGAAAGATGGATTTCTTTACGGTCTTGACTATATTTGACTGCATTATCAATCAAAATAATGAGCAGTTGCTCAAAGTGATTACGAAACATTTTAATATACAAATCATCAGGATTCTTTTCACTATCTAAGTAAAAATTAAATTCTGGATAAAGCATCACAAAATTGCTGTGAATCTGTCTGATGGTCGAATAGACCTCCGTAATTTCGTCTTTATAATCCATTTCAGCGTGATCGGCCCTCATCAAATCAAGCATCTCTTGCACAAGGCCCTTCATTCTTGATATTTCTTGTAAAGAAGCAGAAATCGACTCTTCTAATATTTCTGGATCATCCTTACCCCAGCGATTTAATAATTTTAAATGGCCTTCCACTATTGCGACCGGTGTTCTTAATTCGTGAGAAACATCTTCTACGAATTGTTTTTGATTTCTGACATACAAATCGATTTTATCTAGCAAGCGATTAACATGTAAAGTCAAATCACTCCATTCATCCGTCGAACGTGGGCGTCGCATGCGCATTTCAGATAAATTTTCTTCTTCTACCAAATCTAAAGCATTATTTAAATAATTTAACGGTCGTAAAAATAGACGCGATAATACAAAGGCAACTAAAGCTGCTACCAATAACAGCACGAGTATAGAAATAAAAAAGATATGTCTTTGATTCTTTTCCAGCTCAATTAAGGCTCGTGGTTGCACAATATATTCCAAGACACCTAAATTTTCTCCTGTTTGGGTCGAACGGATTGTAGTACGACCAACATAACTGAGGACATCTTTGATTTCAGTTTCCACTAATTGTTTGTTACTCTCTACTGTTGGGACATCCAAATGTCTATTGCTGAAGATTAATTGATTGCGCTCATTAAATAAGCGTATTGTTAAATCATCATTTAAACCGGTGCTAATATACTGGTACAATTCTTTCGAGATGTTTTGTGATTGTTGATTGTTATTAAGTGGTTTATTATCTAAATCAGTACTGGATGGTCTTTGATATAGGTGATCAAAGGCTTGAATATATTCAGTCATGCGGTCAAAATTTTCTTGATAAACGGCTTTGATCGCCGAGCGTTGTTCTTGATGATAATAATAATAATTAAAATTTAAGGTCGTTAACGCGATAACAAAGAAACCTAAAAATAATAAAACGCCCCATTTCCATTTTAGGGAAATGGGTTGTTCTCTTTTAAACCATTTTCTAATATTCATCTTTACGTTCTCATAACATAACCAGTACCACGAACAGTTTGAATATAACTTTCCTTATTTGGTAAGTCAATTTTATTACGTAAGTAACGGATATAAACATCCACCACATTGGTTTCCACTTCTGATTTATATTCCCAAACTTCATCTAATAAAACTTCACGTGACATTACCATATTCAAGTTTTCCATTAAGAATAATAATAATTCATATTCACGTTTAGTCAGATCAATTACTTCATCACCACGACGCACAATCCGATTAGCTTTTTCGATGACTAAATCACGATAGGTAACCGTCGGTTGTTGAGGTGAACGTTGTTCCTCTTCTGATTCAATTCGACGGAATAATGCACGCAAGCGCGCTAATAACTCTTCAATGGCAAATGGTTTTACGATATAATCATCCGCCCCTTGATCTAAACCGGATACACGGTCCATAACAGAATCACGGGCAGTCATAATGATAATTGGCGTATCTTTTACTGGTCGAATACGACGACATACTTCAAGACCGTTTAATTCTGGTAACATTAAGTCTAATAATATAACATCCCAATCTTCTTCTAAGGCTGCTTCTAATCCACTACGACCATCATTACAAATTTTGGTCTCGTAGCCTTCATGTTGTAATTCTAAATCAACAAAGCGTGCAAGATTCTTTTCATCTTCAATAATTAAAACACGTTGTTTTTTATCTTCAGACATACTATGTCCTCCTTATCAATTTTTAATCTCTTCGTCTTTATATTACACAAATTTGTAGCAAAATTCCACCATTTATTACTGAAAACCTGAGATTTTCTAATAATTAAGCGCATAATACTAATAAGAGAGCCCAAATTATTTAATTTGGACTCCCAAGAGTTAAAAATAATTAATCTTCTAATTTTTCTTCGCGCACTTCATTCCAGTGGAAATGGAAAGTACCTGGTTTATCAACACGGTTATAAGTATGAGCCCCAAAGTAATCACGTTGTGCTTGGATTAAGTTAGCCGGTAACACTGCTGAGCGATATGAATCATAATAAGCAATTGCTGCTGAGAAGGTTGGAACTGGAATTCCAGCTGCAATCGCCACTGATACCACATGTCGAACCGCTTCATGATTTTTAGAGACAATCTCTAAGAAATAGTCGTCTAGCATTAAATTTGGTAATTCAGGATTTTTCTCGTAAGCATCGGTAATTTTTTGTAAGAATTTTGCACGAATAATACAACCTGCACGGAAAATACTTGCGATTTCGCCATAAGGTAAATTCCAGTCATAGGTTTCACTTGCTTCACGCATTTGAGCAAACCCTTGAGCATAACTCATAATTTTACTAAAGTACAATGCTTGACGAATGGATTCAATTAATTCTTTACGAGCTGTTTCATCTAATTCCAATTTAGCATCGACATTTGGAATAATCGTACTTGCATGTACACGTTGGTCTTTTTGACTTGAAATAAAGCGTGCAAACACTGATTCAGTAATTAATGATAAAGGCTCACCTAAATCTAAAGCACTTTGTGAAGTCCATTTACCAGTTCCTTTATTACCCGCACGGTCCATAATGACAGAAACCATTGGTTTACCTGTTTCAGGATCATTGGTTTTTAAGATTTGAGATGAAATTTCCATTAAGAAACTATCCAACTCACCCTCATTCCACTCTGTAAAGATATCTCCTATTTCAGCAACTGATAAGCCTAAACCACGGTGTAAAATATCAAATGATTCCGCAATTAATTGCATGTCACCATATTCAATACCATTATGCACCATTTTAACATAATGTCCCGCACCATTTGGACCAATGTAAGTCACACATGGTTTGCCATCTTCTTCAGCTTTAGCTGAAATTTGTTCTAGGATTGGCGCTACTAATTCATAAGCTTCTTTTTGACCACCTGGCATAATTGAAGGTCCTTTTAATGCCCCTTCTTCACCACCAGAAACTCCGGTACCAATAAAGTTAATGCCAGAGTTAGCTAAATACTCACTACGACGAATCGTATCTTTATAGAAGGTATTTCCTCCGTCAATCAAAATATCCCCTTTGTCTAAGTGAGGTAATAATGATTCAATGGTTGCGTCTGTCCCTTTACCAGCTTGAACCATTAATAAAATTTTACGAGGCTTTTCTAATGAATCAACAAATTCTTCAACCGAATAAGTTGCTTTCAAATTTTTCTCAGGATTTTCTTCAATGACTGCGGTTGTTTTCGAACCCGTACGGTTGAATAAGGCTACTGAATACCCTCTGCTTTCAATATTTAATGCGATGTTACGTCCCATTACGGCCATACCTACGACACCAATTTGTTGTTTTGACATGTAATTGCCTCCTAGTTATTATTTCTCATTTATTTTACCAAAGTTTCAGTAAATATTAAAGCTTAATGCAAAAAATCCAACTTTAGTTGGTTTATATTTTTAATCGTTTATATTATAATAGTACTGTCATTAATAAAGGAGATCATGTTATGTTTCAATCAAATAAAAATAAGAAAAAATTATCGAAAATGGATCGAATTGTCCGCTTTATTTCAATCGCAATGGTATTAACTATGTTAGTTTCACTAATTATATCATTTATTTACAGTTTAAATAGTTTCTTCTAAATATAAAGACCTTCTGATTAATCGTCAGAAGGTCTTTATATTTAGTCTAAGTTCCCGTAATACGTAGCATAAATAAAA
>NZ_KV805780.1:0-402 GCF_001811625.1 Globicatella sp. HMSC072A10
ATTTTTATCATTTAAATGAGAAAGAAAAAGAAAAAGTCCAATATGTCTGTATTGATATGTATCGTACATACTATGATATTGCACGAATACATTTTAAAAAAGCTATCATCTGCATTGACTCTTTCCATGTCATCAAGAACTTAAATGATAGCTTAGATAAAATCAGAGTACTGATTATGAATCAATACCATTCCGATTCTATTGAATATTATCTACTAAAAAACTGGAAATTTCTACTCTTTGATCGAAAAAGTAATTTTCATAATAAGCCCCAATACAACCGTAAATTAAAACGCTATATCAATAAGGCTCAGTTATTCGAACTGATACTTCAAATTCATCCTGATTTGGAAAAGGCTTATCATTTAGTAGATGAATATATTCTTTTTAATGCTTACGATG
>NZ_KV805781.1:0-389 GCF_001811625.1 Globicatella sp. HMSC072A10
CATAAGGTTGTATCCAAAGCATGCCATATCGCAATCGGAATTAGTGAAGAAGACAAACGAAGACTCCTCGGTTTTGACATCAGTGACGGCGAAAGTGATTACTCATGGTCCCGTTTCTTTAACCACTTAAAAGAAAGAGGCCTAAATGGCCTAAAAATGGTTATATCTGATGCACACGCGGGTCTAGTAAAAGCAATTAAAGAAACCTTCATTAATGTTTCTTGGCAAAGATGTCAGGTTCACTTCTTAAGAAATATCTTAGATAAAACACCGAAAAAAGAGACTAAAGAATTTAAAGAAGACATCAAGGCACTATTTCGTATTCAGGATATTAAGATTGCTCGTATTGTTAAAAATGAACTCTTTAAAAAATATGAAGGAGAAAAGAA
>NZ_KV805782.1:0-1319 GCF_001811625.1 Globicatella sp. HMSC072A10
TTTTCTACTTCTGGTCAACTCCCAACTGTGCGAGATCCTGACGAAGCGAAAATCATTCGATTTTAGTTGTTAAAGACTCCCAATGGTGGGGAAGAAGGCGAACTCCTTTTTAAATTTCTCAATTCTTAATGGTGTTGATTATCCTTAATCGCTTTAATATTGCGAATAATCGTATGAGCTTCAGGGGATGATAAATAGTCAAAAGTGGTACTAGGTACTGATTTTTTTACAAAATCCCAGTCATCCTCTTTAATAGCCATTCTGACTTTTGAAGCACTGATTGCTTGTTTAGTATCATCTTGTTTACGTTCAATAATGGTTAATTGAAGGGGTGAGTCTTTAAAAACATTCCTCATCATTTGGTTATAAATATTGGTCATTTGACTATACGGCTCTTCACCCACAAAGCGATCAGTAATACCTAAGTGTTGGGCGATTTTCATAAAGATACTTGCATCGACCATCGCTTGGCTTTCAATGACACTTTGTTTATCTTTTTGGAAATAGCCTGGAAAGGTTGCTTGACTAATAATATAATGCCCAGTTGGTACAATCATCACATTAGATAGGTGCGCGATGCCTTTTTCTACTAAGTCTTTTCTTATAGCATAGGGAAAAACACTCGCATCTTCCTCAAGTAAGAATAGATACACCCAATCAAATTTAGTCGCAACAGTTTCAACTAAATATTGGTGTCCCAAAGTAAATGGATTACAATTCATGACCAGTGCCGCTTTCGTGCCAGACTCTTTTTTAAATGGGGTGAGAGAGTTTAAATAGTGATCAAATCCATTTTGTTTGTTTTCTAAAAAAGTAATACCATTTTCCGTTTGCACAAGTTTATGAAATCCTAATTGTTCAAAAAAATGCGCAGAATCATTTTTAGTATAGACAAAAAGATGAAACACATCTTGATAATAAAGTTGATGAATTAAATGGGTAATAATTTGATTCATCAACCCTTCACCTTGATAGCGATCATCAATTGCTAAACAACGTAAAGTGTTGCGATAATAACTACCAGTCGCAATCATCTCATCTTTATCATTAAAAATGGCACAACTATAGTCAATATTTTGATCGAGACGTATACCTTGTTGATTTAATAGTTTTACCATTTTATCTTTTTGCTCTTTTGTATATAAAGTGGTTACTTCATAATGCATCGTCATCATCCTTTCAATTCAGTGGCGAGCTTATTGGTTATCTTTATCTTATCAAAAAAATGATGCGAAGAGGTATTATTTATGACAGAAGTACGATAAAAAAACATGGTTTCTATTATACCTTAGTGTAAAATAACTGTTGGTCACCTAAAA
>NZ_KV805783.1:0-627 GCF_001811625.1 Globicatella sp. HMSC072A10
TTTAGCTTACCAACAGTTATTTTACACTAAGGGTAAACGATGACAACAAATTTCTATCAAAAATTAGAACTTCTTCCCCACCCGCAAGATCAAAAACAGTGGATCGCTGAAATTACCGGACCCGATGAAACTTACCATGTAAAACGTGAGTTTCTTCCTTTAGAAGAAGATCATTATCGTATTTATGATGGGTGGTATCAAATTCATGGAACATTTCCAAGTGCTCAGACTCCTTTTACAAAAGAGTATTGTTATGTCCAAGACGGTCAAATGGTTCGCAACCGTTCCTACCGACAAACTTTAAGTGAATTAGATCAAATTACTGCGTTTGAATCTAAAAGAGTGGAGCGGTTAAAAGATTACATTAAAGATCACTTAGACGATATTTACCAACAAGTACCTCATGAAATGGTTCAAGAGGCTTTATTTGAACAAAAAGACCAGCTATCTTTCATTAATACTTCCAGCGAACTATATCAAGGATTACACCAACTATTATTTCAAAAAGAGCGCTATATCAAGCGGTTTCAAGAGGGTATAAAAAAGTGGCATGAATTTGATCAAGATGCTTGACAAAGAAAAAAGGATGCGTTAAAGTTTAGGTAAGCCTAAACAAAGAGAACAAAA
>NZ_KV805784.1:0-12797 GCF_001811625.1 Globicatella sp. HMSC072A10
AATCAAAGACAAAGAAAACCGCTTAATTAGAATAAAACGGTCGTTCAACACAATTGCGTTGAACGACCAAAAAATTCCGTGACCCACACCATTTGACAAAGAGCCACTTTTTTCCTTATTCTCTACTGTATTTATAACAACATAGAAAGCGATTTGGATATTAACAACTACGCAATCAAAATTTAGGTGAAGCCGTTATTTCAACCCGAATAAAAAAACGACGAATACATCGTCGTTTCATAAGATAAATAATTGTTTAAGAGGATTCTTTGCGTTTATAATCCATATATCCAAAAGCAAAAGCTTCAATTAAAACAAAAAACGAAGAGGCTGTCTGTAGCCACCAATCTTTAGGTAAGGGACTCCGACTAGTTGTAGCATACAAGTTAAAATCTGATTTTCCAGATAACCAATTATTCTGTAAACTGGTAATTGAGACAATTTTGCTTTTAACAAGTTCTAATTGATGAATGATAGATTCTAACCGATTATTTTCTCCAGATAATGATAAAACAAAAACGATATCTTTTTCAGTTAGTCTCTCAAGGATTCTTCTGAACTCGTTGGAGCCACCATTTCCAGGAATGATTTGCAGAGGTTTACCAATCAAAAGAAATAATCGTTGTAATTCCGCTGCCTGATTTTTTTGTGTAATCCCTGTTGTAATGACGTAGATATTATCTACAGAATCAATAATTTGATAAATTGGGAGCCAGTTGCGGTCTTTCAAGATGTTTAATAAATGTTCTATGTCTTTAATTACTTGATTAGTAAAAGTTATTTGCTCATCAAAGCGTTCTTCATGATCTTGCCATTTAATGAAATTTCTAAGTTCGGTGAATCCAGTAAACCCTAATTTCTGTGAAAAGCGTATAACTGAAGACTTTGAGGATAAACTATTTCTAGCAAATTCAAGTATACTCATAGTTGGAATTATATCGATATTTTCCATGATATAATTACACATTAATAACTCTGTTTCGTTTAAATCAGCATAATGTTCGTTTACTAAATCTGTAAAGCGCATAATAGTACTCATCCTATCTCAAATAAAATTCTTATAATATCTTATCCATTTTTATAACATACTTTCAGATAGAAGACTATTAACTTAATGTTGGCCACCACTCTTGATTTGCTTCAATTAGCTCATCTAAAATTTGTTTTGCGACTTTAGCTGAAGGAACTGTTTTTGATAGAGTCAATGCTTGCCATAATTTTTGATAAGATTTTTGTTCATAAGCATCTACTACTAATTTTTCAACTGCTACTTGTTGTTCAATCATTCCTTTTTGGAAATGAGGAATTTTACCCATACATAGTGGTTCATAACCACGTTTACTTACAATACAAGGCACTTCAACCATCGCATCATCATCTAAATTAGCAATTGCTCCGTCATTTTTTACAATTAATAGCATACGTTCGTAGGTATTGTAAGCTAATGCTGCTGCTAAATGTACAATAAACTCTGCATGTTCGCCAGCTTCAATAGTAGTATCTTTTGCTGATTGATTGTCTGCGACCCTCTTGCATTCAGCAAATACATTTTTTTCACGATTATCCATTACTTCATTTGCCCGAGTATAATCAGGATTGGCATGAGAAACTACATAATCGGAGTATAAGTAGTATTTTAAGTACGTATTAGGTACAGTTTCAGGATCAATTGCATAAACATCTTTCGCTTTTTGGAAAGTATCCATCCAGCTGGCTTCTTCAAGTAAAGGATTACCTTCCTCAGCAGCAGAAGCATACCCATATTTTTGTACATGCTCTTTTAATCTTGGCATTAAATCATTGCCCTCTTTGTCATACATTTCAGTCCACCAGCCGAAATGATTTAATCCATAATATCGGTCAACAATTTCAAGTTCACTATCGAGCCCAAGAATATCAGCAATTGATTTCTTAATAGCTACAGGCATATCACAAATATTAATGATTTTTGCATTTGGTCGCATACGACGTGTTGCTTCAGCAACGATTGCAGCTGGATTTGAATAGTTTAACATCCAAGCATTTGGGGAATATTTTTCCATATAGTCAATCAGCTCAATGACTCCCGGAATAGAACGCATTCCATAGGCCATTCCACCAGGGCCACAAGTTTCTTGTCCTACAACACCATATTTTAAAGGAATTTTTTCATCTTTTTCTCGCATACTTAATCCACCTACTCGGATATGAGCCATGACAAAATCAATATCTGTAAATGCTTCTTCGGGATCGGTTGTTGCAATAAATTCAATTTCTGGGGCTCTTTCTTTTACAATCACTTCGCAAGCTTTGGCAACAATCTCCTGACGTTTCTGATCATTATCGTAAAACTTTAATGTGCGTAAAGGGAATTTATCTTGATTTTCAATTAACATCATAACAATTCCCGCAGTATAAGTACTTCCGCCTCCTGCGATAACGACTGATTGTTTTTTTCTTTCCATATTTAATCCACTCCTTGATTCATATTATTCTGTAATTCCTAAGACATCGCATACTTCTTCTTTGAAAGTTTGTACATCCATACCAATAACAACTTGAATATTTTTTCCATTTTCAACGATCCCTTTTTGTTGAGAAACTTTTTCTAATATCCCTTTTTCAACTTTGTTTTCGTCTTTTACAGTAACTCTTAATCTTGTAAAACAATTTGTTACATGTTCAATGTTATTTGGACCACCTAATCCATCAATGACTAAAGCAACGTCATTAGAATTTAACAATTCTGATTGACTATTTTCTTCTACTTCTGAGGTAGTTATAACATTATCTTCAGCGGCTAATTCTAAATTCTCTCTGCCAGGAGTTTTAATATCTAATTTTCTAATCAAGAAAACAAAGATTACGAACCAAATGACACTCATAATAATTCCTACGATAATCACAATATAAAACTTGGTTACACTTGGACTAAATGCTGAATTTGATACAATGGTGTCTATCAATCCATAGAGCATATATGTCCTTGCGCCTAATGCCCATAAAAGTGTTTCTGAGATAGCAGTTAATACGCTATGAACGAACCATAGTAGAGGCGAAACAAATAAGAAGGAGAAATCTAAAGGTTCGGTGATACCTGCTACCGATGCAACAAACATTGAAGGTAAAATCATCCCTTTTACTTCATCTTTTCTTTCTTTTTTCGCACAGTAGATGATTGCTAAAGCAACTGCAATCGAACCAAATATTTTTACAAAACCGAATGTTGCAAATCTTAAAGAGGGATCTAAGGTAGTAATTGTGCTAGCATTAGCCATTTGCGCATAAAAAATGTTTGCTGCACCACTATATACTTGCCCATTGATTTCTGCTGTACCGCCAAGTGCGGTAAAACAAAACGGCATCCATAATAGGTGATGAAGACCAGTAGGGACTAAGAAGCGATTTCCGAATGAGTACACGAATACGCCAATTAACCCTGTTGTTAAAATAAAGCCAGATAGTGATGAAATCAATCCATTGACAATTGGCCAAATATAACACATTATTACTGCTAAAATTAAAATGACAGGAATAAGTAACATGAACGTAAAGCGAGATTCACCATAAATACTTAAGAAATCAACAAATTTTTTATCTGAAAATTTATTGTGGAAGTAACCAACTATACAACCAATAATTATTCCTAAAAATACATTCATATCAACAACTTGAAAACCTAAAACCATTCCTTGCCCTGTCCCAAATAATCCCATTTCTCCTGGATTAGCGATTTGATTCGTTAGAATTAACCATGCATTATTCGCTGCTAGAAAAAAAAGAAATGAAATCAAAGCGATGAGGGAGGCTTCAACCTTTTTCTTGTTAGCTAAAGAAGAAGCGATACCTATACAAAAAATTAATGATAAATTATTCAACATGCTATCCATCATGGTTTTTATCAATGTGCCAAATGTTTGTAGAAAACTAGGCATAAATTGAAGCTGTAAAATAACTGAAAAAGCTAAGAATAAACCCATAACAGCCATGAATTTTACAGGAACGATAACAGATCGAGAAAATTTTTGCATTTGTTGACTAACATTTTCTTTCATCAAAACAACCTCCTTATTTACATCTTTTAGATACGTATCTAAAAAGTATTTTATCATTATAGTAAACCGTTTACAACGCATCAGATAGAGCATGGACTTAAGTCCATACTCTGAAACCAAATTGATGTAACGAACTTGAATTACTAGCAAGAGTTTGGTTTCAAATGGAGGACTTAAGATTGTCTTTGTGAGTTGTCGCATGTCTAAAAGATTCATTGAGTAGTTAAGCCTTACCCTAAGCATACAACAAAGAGACAAACGAAACATATTTTACTTTTGTTTGTTTGCTTTGTGTTATCATTATTGAAAAAGCTATATGC
The DNA here is from genome assembly GCF_001811625.1 of Globicatella sp. HMSC072A10. Lineage (NCBI taxonomy): Bacteria > Bacillati > Bacillota > Bacilli > Lactobacillales > Aerococcaceae > Globicatella > Globicatella sp. HMSC072A10. The sequence goes on from NZ_KV805784.1 coordinate 4,355, forward strand.
ATCAATGTTTTAGGTTGACAAAACAAGACAAAAATATAGATAAAAAGGGATGACAAACAAAAATAACGATAAACTTTTGACTGTTTCAGAAGTGGCAGATAAGCTAAACCTTACTCCACAAGCGATAAGATACCGTATCAATAAGCTAAAACTCGAGACAAACACACAAAATAGAGTTTTAGTGCTGAACGAGACTCAATTTAAGCAAGTAAAAGAGTATGGGGTTGAGGATAATAGTAATAATCACGATAATAAATATAAATCCAGAACTGAAAAAGACAAGTATGTTGATGAGTTGATAGCTAGTCAACGCAATGAGATAGCTAACCTAAGGGAGCGATTAATTGACCTATCATCACAAAATAAAAAGCTTATGGATCTGTTGGAACATGAACAGGAGTTACGAGCAATTGAGCAGCAGGTCTTAATTGAGCATAGGGAAACTAAATCTAGTTTTTGGTCGAGATTTTTCAGACGATAAAACTAAGATTTTATTTTCTGAAAAAAATGCTTGAATTTTGGTTTTCGTGTTAGTTTTAATTTAGGAGTATGGCTCAATCATTGCAATCTCATCTAGTTGGGGGTTTCGTAATGGGATAGTTTGATAAGCATTTAAAAAGTGGGGGGTAGTATCTACTATCACACTTATTTCTTTGAATTTAAGGGGTATAGTGCCTGTTTTCACTCTACACGATAATTTTTTTCTGAAAGCAGTCAAAAAACGTCATTAAGCCTTATAGATTAAGGGCAATTGCACTGTTTAGCACACTTTTTTAAATTAAGTTTTATAGACGTAAAGCCTTATGATATATGGGGTTTTCGCACTTTTGTAAATTATAAGTTATTAATCAGGTTATAGCTGGTTATTAAGTATAATAGAATCTATTCTATATTAGTTTAATACCACAATTAAGTTATCAAAGCGTTGATATATCAACGTTATTACAAACTTAAGAGGTGGAATAAATGCAAAATTGCACACATGAATTTGACCCGAACGAGAGGGTCAATGAACATTCTAATCAAAAATCATGACATTTGAAACGGTTGTCGTACTCACATTCGCTAATTTCGCTATATCTTTGATAGTGATCTTCACTTTGTCACACCCCTTCCAAATTTTTCGGTTTAACGTTAAACCTTTTGGCATAAAATATAGCACTTAATAAAAATTAAGTACTTGTTCGATTTACGTTTAACGTTAAACGTAAACTTTCAATTGTATGTTAACGGTTTCTTTTGTGCTTGTCAATAGTTTTTCTAAATTTATTTAAAAGCACTTACAAAATTGATAAAAAATGATGTAAGAAAACGAAAGCATAATGATCTCGCTTCTTACATCACTAATTTTTGTTAATTATCTTTTCTATTGAAACTATCGTAATGGGTTCGTTAGCCCTTCGATTACATTTCTTCCGGAGATGCAATCCCTAATAAGTTTAAGGCATCTTTAATCACAATAGTCGTTGCTTTAACTAAGGCCATACGTGCTGGTCTTTGCGCATCATCATCTAATAAACGTGTATTACCGTAATACTTATTAAATAATTGTGCTAATTGAACAGCGTATTTAGCAATAACAGAAGGCTCATATTTTTCCATCGCCTGCGTTACGACTTGAGGGTATGCTAATAACTTTTTAGCCACTTCCCAACTGTAGTCATCTTCTAATTGATAATCAATATCCGCATCGATCGCTTGACCATATTTACGCATTAAGCTCATCGCTCTGGCATAAGTATATTGCACATATGGACCTGTTTCCCCTTCAAATTGAACGATTTCTTCTAATTTAAAGTCAAAGCTATTCATGCGGTCTGTCTTCAAGTCATGGAATACAACCGCCCCAACCCCAACTTCTTTAGCAACTGCTTCTTTATTCGCTAATGTCGGATTTTTCTCATTAATTTGTTGGAAGGCTAAATTTATCGCATCATTTAACACAACTTCTAATAAGATGATTTTACCTTTACGTGTTGATAATTTCTTACCGTTTAAAGTGATTAAGCCAAATGGTACATGAATCATATCTTCAGCCCAGTCACGTCCCATGCGTTTTAATACAGCACGTAATTGTTTAAAGTGACCTGACTGCTCATTACCAACGACATAAACATTCTTAGCAAAACCATAAGTATCTTTACGATATTGTGCCGCAGCTAAGTCGCGGGTTGCGTATAATGTGGCTCCATCAGACTTTTTAATTAAGGCTGGTGGTAAATCTTCCTCTTCCAATTTTACAATTGTGGCTCCATTATCAACGGTCGTAATCCCTTTTTCTTCTAATTCATCAATAATCGGTTGCATTTTATCGTTGTAAAAAGCTTCACCATTATAAGAGTCAAAGGTAATTCCCAATAAACCATAAACTTTGTTAAATTCTTTTAATGATTCATCTTTAAACCAAGTCCATAAACGAATCATTTCTTCGTCACCATCTTCTAAAGCTTTAAAAGCGGCACGTGCTTGTTCTTCAAGTTCTGGTCTTGTTTCTGCTGCTTCATGGAAATCTACATATAATTTTACCAATTCTTTCACAGGATCCGCTTCAATTACCTTATCGTCGCCCCACATTTTATAGGCAACGATTAATTTACCAAATTGCGTTCCCCAATCTCCTAAGTGATTAATACGAATAGGTTGATAGTTGGTTTTTTTCGCAATATTAGCAATCGCATTACCTATAACGGTTGAACGTAAATGCCCCATGGACATTGGTTTGGCAATATTAGGTGAAGACATGTCGACTGTCATTGTTGCGCCTTTACCTAAATCGACTGCACCATATTGTTCCCCTTTTTCGATAACGTCTTTAACAATCTCAAAAGCAGTGGCTGAACGTTTTAAACGAATATTAATATAAGGTCCTACTGCCTCAACGGTTTGAAAAGCTGAAGTGTCCATTTGTGCCACAATGTCTTGAGCAATTTGTGGGGGGGCTTTTCTTAAAACTCTTGCTAATGTGAAAACAGGAAAAGCCAAATCTCCCATTGATGAATCTTTCGGGATTTCAATTAACGCTTTTACTTCATCGACTGTTAAATGTTCTGCTAAGACTTGTTGTAATTTTTCGGCAAATAATAATTTATTATCCATTTTTTCCTCCTAAATAGATTAAAAAACCTCTAACAATGCCAAAATTAACATCGTTAGAGGCGAGTATTTATTAAAATATCGCGGTACCACTCTAATTCCACTATCAAATAGTGCTCTTCTAGTTGTTAACGAAGTCTGGCTCCGAATTAGACAGTTAATCTAATTAAACTAGAAGTGCGGTTCGTTTTTGTGAAATCATTGGCTCTCAACAACCCAACTTGCTGTATCTTTCATTTAAAAACTACTCTCTTCTAGAGTTTGCTCTAAACCTAAAAGTATTTTACCAAAGACTAGAATATTTGTCTACATAAAGCTGAAAGTCATTGCGACGATAAAACTTAGCTTGCTAGTATCCTATAGAACACATATTATTTAGTGCTAAATGCAAATGACGACATCGCTAAGTCTATTACCATCATGCTGAAGTGCGAACTTAACCCCTCGCTAAGCGTTCACGGATGCGGTTAGATAAGTATTCAACAATTAAAATTAAAACTACTAAACCAATTAAGATAGAGCCGACTTCATTCCAACGATAAGCGGACATTGCAAAAACCAATGGCGCTCCGATACCACCCGCACCAACTAACCCTAAGATTGTTGCATCACGTAGGTTCATATCAAAACGAAAAATCAACGTTGATAGTAAGCTTGAGCCCAATTGCGGTAAAATGCCACAACGGATTTTTTCAAACGTATTACATCCTGAAGCTTCCATTGCTTCTAAAATATTTGTATCGATATCATCTATTGTTTCGTTGAATAATTTAGTTAACATCCCAATTGAAGTCACTGATAAAGTCATTAAACCAGCAAACGCTCCTGGTCCTGTCACACGAATAAACATTAAACCATATACAAAACTGGGTATCGTACGAATCGCCACGACGAATAAACGTACAATCACCACGATTGGCATTGGCATAATCTTTTGTGACGCGAGAAACGCAATAGGCAGTGAGAAGACTGCTCCTACTAAAGTTCCTAGAAAAGCAATGGCCATGGTTTCTAATAATAAATAAGGTACTGATTGTTTAGTTAAATTAAACAAAATTTCGGTATTGGGTGAAAAAATCCCTTTAATAATATTAGCAGCGATAGAGCTCCCATTTTTAGTTACAGAAACTTCACCTACGGTGGTAGAAGACCAAATTAATAAAGCAACCACTAATATCGCCCAAAAATATTGTGCTGCGCGACTACGATCTCTACTCTCATACATTTCATTAATACGATCGATCATCTTGGCCCTCCTATGATAATTTCTTACGTAAGTAGCCACTAATAAATTCAATAATCGCTACTGTAATAAATAAACAAAGTAAAATCATCCCGACATTTTGGTATTCACGCCAAGAAAGGTTTTCATTTAAAATAATCCCAATCCCACCTGCACCAACATATCCTAAGATGGCTGCATGACGAACATTTCCTTCGAAAGTATACAAACTGGTTGATAAATAAGATGGTAAAATTTGCGGTTGAATGGCTGCCACAAAGCTCTTAATTTTATTGGCTCCAGCCGCTTCCATCGCTTCATAAGGTAACATATCAACTGTTTCGATTGTTTCATACAATTGTTTTCCTACGAATGAGAAAGTAAAGAGCGCAATCGCTAATGTCCCTGAGAAGGTTCCTAGACCGAAAATGTACGTTAAGATTAATGCAGATACTAAAGTCGGCATGGTACGAATCATACTGAGGATAAATTTCATAATACCCGATAATACTTTGTTATGGGTTAAGTTAATGGAAGCTACCATCGCAAAAGGAATCGCCAAAAAGGCTCCGATAACAGTCCCTAATACTGACATCTTAATCGTATCCACTAAAGGTCCGATAACCCCTTGATAAAAACTCCAATTAGGGGGTACCATCCGTCCTAAAATAACAAAGAATTGTTGTCCACGTTTCATTAACGTCGACAAATTAAAACCTGTTAATTGCACTGAATAATACATTGCGATTAACACCAAAATCACCACGAAAGGCGCTATTGAGCGAGGCTTTTTAACTACTTTTCCGTTCGCTAAGGTGATTTCTTTAGGAGGTAAAATATTATCTCTTAAAGATTTAACCATTAGTTACCACCCATTTCTTCCGTTTGGCCTTTATAGATTAAATTCAATATTTCCGCATCTACATTGCTTGATGGTCCGTCATAAACAACTTCTCCATCACGAATCCCAATGATACGATCACAAAACTCTAATGCAAGCTCGACATGGTGAATATTAATCAAAACAGTAATATCAAACTCTTGATTAATACGTTGAAAGTCTTTCATCACCACATTAGCCGTCACTGGGTCCAATGCTGCAACAGGTTCGTCCGCTAAAATAATACTTGGATTTTGTGCTAAAGTACGCGCTAAAGCAACACGCTGTTGTTGACCACCAGATAATTGGTCTACACGTGTATAAGCTTTATCTAAAATACCCACACGGTCCAATGCTTCCAAAGCTTTTAATTCTTCTTCTTTTTTATAATGGCCCACTAAAACACGCCAAAACGGAATATCCGGCACTAAAGCATTTAGTACATTCGTAATAACTTTGGCACGTGTTACTAAGTTAAATGATTGGAAGATCATCCCAATTTGACGTCTAAATTTACGTAGACTATCACCTTTTAACGTCGCTACTTCAACACCATTTACAGTTAAATTTCCTTCGCTAATAGGATGCATTTTATTGATTGTTCGAATTAAAGTTGACTTGCCGGCACCAGACAATCCGATTATCCCAACAAACTCACCTTGTTCGATTTTCAAGTTAATATCTTTTAGTGCCGTAACACCATTATCATAACGTTTATAAACGTTTTTGAATTCAATCATTCTAGAACCTCTTTCTTTATTTCACTTTCTCTATTGTACCGAATTTATCTTCTTTTTTAAAGTAGTTTTTACCTTTTCATTCAATCTTTACATGAAGTTAATTTAGCTGAATACTGTTTGACCAATGATAACTTTTAAATGTAAATCATATAAGTTAAATGATCGTTTACTACAATGCAAAGCGGGCAGCCAAAACAAAATTCTTCTAACTTTTAAACTTTATTGTTCACTTCTATTGAACGACTATTAAAACTAACAAAAATACCATGCATAATCATCATTACACATGGTATCTAATATTAAACTTTACCTATCGCCTTGATTCATGATAGGTCGTTCATTGTGATTGCGACTCCCGTCTTTAACAAATACTGATGTATTTGTTAAAGACGGGAGTCGGCTACAAGGAGATAGAGACGAAGCGAAAAGTTATCTACTTCTACTTTCCCAACTTGTAATACTTTTTTTAGGAAATCGATTCATTAAACCAATGTTTGATTAGCGGTAATGATCGATACTTTATAAACATCTTCTTCTACACATCCACGTGATAAGTCAGATACAGGTTTGTTTAAACCTTGTAAGATTGGCCCAACCGCTTGGTAATTTCCTAAACGTTGCGCAATCTTATAACCGATGTTACCTGATTGGATTTCAGGGAAGATATAAATCGTTGCTTGACCTGCTACTTTTGATTCAGGTGCTTTTTGATCGGCTACAACAGTTGAATAAGCAGCATCAAATTGTAATTCACCATCTAATTCTAATTCTGGTGCTAACTCATGAGCAATGCGTGTCGCTTCGACAACTTTATCGACATCTTCAGATTTAGCTGAACCTTTAGTTGAGAAACTTAACATCGCCACACGAGGGTCAATGCCGAAGATTTTAGCCGTGTTAGCAGATTCAACAGCAATTTCAGCTAATGCTTGTGCGTCTGGATTAATGTTGATAGCACAGTCAGCAAAAACTAATTTTTGTCCATCCATTTGCGGTGGAATCATGACAAACGCACCACTGGTACGGCTCACACCTGGTTTTGTTTTAATAATTTGTAAAGCTGGACGAACGGTATCACCTGTTGAGTAAACAGCACCACAAACTAGCGCATCCGCCTGTTCCATTTGCACTAACATTGTACCAAAATATGCTCTATCTAATAAGATAGTGCGCGCTTGTTCTTCTGTTGCTTTCCCTTTACGAACTTTGACAAATTCATCAACCATTGCATCAAATTCATCATAGTGATTAGGGTCTATAATGGTTAAACCATCAATATTCCACAAATTCTTTTTAGCTAAAGCTTGAACTTCTGTAGGTTCACCTAATAATATCGGTTCAACTAAATTATCTGACTTTAGGCGGACCGCTGCACCTAATACACGTGCATCATCAGCTTCTGGGAATACAATTCGAATGCCTTTACCTTCGATTTTATGACTTAGTTCTGCAAACATATCCATGTTTTTACTCGCCTCCAAAATTTTTGCTGAACATTTGATTGTTTCATAACCAAATAGTTCTCTGACTACTATGTTACACTTTTTATAGCAAATAATAAACCCTTTTCATAAGTTTTACGCATTATTAATTAATAACTATAGGTAAAATCCTCATGTTGACGGATGACGTCAACATATTTTTTCGCATAATAGCGTGCCATTGGTAAATTTTGGTCTAAATAATTACCGCAATCACGAGCGCTGGCTCCTGGAATTTCACCTTCATAATTGGCAATAAATTCAAAACAACGTAATAATAAATCTTTCACCGCTTCAGGTGCCACCTGTTCTGTTAAGATTAAATAAAAGCCAGTACGGCACCCCATTGGGCCAAAATAAATCACTTCTTGTTTATATTGGGCATCATTACGTAAAAAAGTTGCGGCTAAATGTTCAATGGTATGAATTTCAGCAGTATTCATCACCGGTTCAAAATTTGGTGCTGTAAATCTTAAATCATAAGATTTTAAAGTAGTCCCACCTACTTGGTCCTCTCTTGATAAATAAATACCCGGTTTTAAATTTAAATGATCGACTGTAAAGCTAGGAATCTTTTCCATTTCCATCATCTCGTCCTCCTCTTGCATTATATTCTTGAATATTATAACAAACTCTTGTTTATTTATATACTATTTCGCTAGACTACCGGTACTACATCAAAAAAACAGTTGGCTAGGCATAAACTTGATATATTTAGTCAAGTGTATTGTTCTTTAATCAATAGCGCAGGGGTTGAGTGGTCTCAAACTGCGTCTTAAGCTAGCTGAGAACAAGCTTCAAAAATCCAGTCAAGTGATTGCTCGGTATTTACAAGCGCAGGGGTTGAGTGGCCTCAACCTTCGTCTTAATGTGGTTTGGGATAAAGTTGATAAATTCAATCGAGTTATTGCTCAATAATTAGAGCGCGGGGGTAGGCCGACGAAGCGAAAATCATTAGATTTTCTATTTCTGGCCTACTCAACTGTGCGGGGGGGCCAACGAAGCGAAAATCATTCAATTTTCTACT